>DAOUJE010000088.1:0-19129 GCA_034423055.1 Dehalococcoidia bacterium
TGGGGAGGGGGGGGGGGGGGGGGGGGGGGGGGGGGGTAAAAGGCACGGCCGTCCTCGGCAAGTAACACGGAACTGATGTAGTATCGGTGGATTTCATCGAAGCATTACCCCCAGTAACTAGTGTTCATCGCTCAGGATCGAGGCTTCACCAGACGCGACGTAGAACGGACTATACCATTACTGCCTCGATTCGCGCAACCCCCTCCCTCCTGAAACATCGTCGTTGCGGGTGTGTCTAGTGAATAATTGCCATTTGTGCAATGCTCGAAAGGGGCCGGCATCTGCGATGCGCCAAACTATACTTCTGACGAGCCGACTGGATCAATGACACACTGAAAGCCTGACCATGAACTACGAAGACATTGTTGTGTCCAAGGATGACGGGGTGGGTATCATTCGTCTGAACCGCCCGAAGGTGCTGAACGCGCTGAGCAGGAGGATGTTCCGGGAGATTGACGCCGCTATCAGCGACATGGAGACGGATACAGACATCAGGGCGATCATATTTACAGGGACGGGCGAGCGTGCGTTTTCGGCGGGAGCGGACATCCACGAGCAGGTGCGTAATGCGGAGAATCCGCCGCCACCGGACCCGAACCGCGCCGAGTACTCGTGGCATGTCGCGGCTTGCACGAAACCAACGATCGGGGCGCTGAATGGACTTGCCTACGGCGGAGCCGCGGTGATGGCGTCTAGCTTCGACATTCGCGTGGGATGCGAGCGTTCGAGCTTTCGCTTCCTCGCGGCATCTTATGGTCGTGTGAACTCCACGTGGAGCCTGCCGATGCAGATCGGCTGGCCGAAAGCCAAAGAACTGCTGTTCAGCGCGCGCGTTGTTGAGGCGGATGAAGCGTATCGGATCGGGTTGCTGAACCATTTCGTCAGTGCCGATGCTCTGATGTCAAAGGCGATGGAGATTGCCCAGCAGATCGCCGCCAACGATCCGCGCATGGTGCAAGGCATCAAAGAGTTGATGATCGAAGATGTGGGCGAAGGTTGGCGCTGGATGTACGATAACGAAGCGTCGGCGCAAAAGGGCAAGCTCAGTCCCACGCCGGTCGAAGAAGGTTTCGCTGAGTTTATCGCCCGCAAAGGCAGAAAGGATTCGTAGCCGATGGCTTCTGACAACGGTCAATTGAAGACGCCGCTCGAGGGCATTCGAGTGCTGGATCTGGGGCGCTATCAGGCAGGGCCGCGCTGCGCGCTGATGTTTGCGCGCATGGGCGCCGAGGTAATCAAGGTCGAAGCAGTGCGCGGCGACGAGAGTCGCGATAACGGGCCGCGAGTGCGAGGACAGTCCGCGTACTGGGTGCAGTACAACAGCGGCAAGAAGAGCCTCGCTATCAACCTGCGTACCGAAAAGGGCAAGGAGGTTCTGCGCGACCTTGTGAAGGTGTCTGACATCTTCCTGCAAAATTTCCGCCCCGGAACCATCGACATTATGGGATTCGGATACGACAAGCTCAAAGAGTTGAATCCCAAGATAATCATGATCAACGTCTCGGCTTACGGGCAGTACGGACCGAACCGGGACAAGGTGGGGTTCGATCCGATCGGTCAGGCGATGGGCGGTCTGATGTCGCTAACCGGCTACGGAGATTTGCCGCCGATAAAGACGTATTTCCCCCTGATCGACCGCATCACGGCGCTTCATGCCTGCATCGGTGCGCTTGCAGCGTTGCGCGAACGCGAAATCTCGGGGGAGGGCCAGGCGCTCGAAGTCTGCCTAGCGGATACTGGTTTCACGACCAATGAGATACCCATATCGGCCTATCTGGGCGGAGGTGTGGAGACAACGCGGCCGGATACCGCGATCGGAGGTGGGGGAACTCCGTTCGGTGGCATGTACGAAACCGAAGACGGTCATGTGATCCTCGCCGCCGGCAACGACAATATGTGGCCTCGCGTATGCGAAGCGTTGGGGCATCCCGAATGGCTCGACGATCCGCGTTTCGCGACGCGGGATGACCGCACCGAAAACGTGGATGTTTTGGAAGAAGGGATAAGCGAGTGGTTAAAGCTACGCAGCACCAAACAGGCGGTTGAGGACCTTTCGGCGCACAGCATACCTTGCGCGCCAGTCAATACCACCGAGCAGGCTGCGAACGAACCGCAGCTTCACGAGCGCGAGATAATGATGGAAGTGCCGGACCCGGTTGCCGGGACGATGTGGGTGAGCGGCAAGTCCATCAAGTTCAGTCGGACACCGATGGTAGTCGGCTCGGCGCCCACGGTGGGACAGCACACGCGCGAAGTGTTGACCGAGTTGCTGGGGTACTCCGCCGCGGAGGCGCAGGCGCTGGTCGATGAGCAAGTGGTCGGGGTTGACGACTAGATCCGAATCAGATGGCGGGACGCACTCGTACATCGAAATGGTCGCGAATGCGCGTAGAGTAGCGGTGGTCTTGCAGGTCGGTGGGTTTTAGCCCGCTGGAGACGGATCGACGGCGGATGAACCTTTGGTCTGGCCGACGGGTTCAAGATCTTCAGCAACGTTGCCGCCATCACCGGAATCACGACTCTCACTGGTAGCCGCTAGCGGATCGCGCCCTTCCATGATGGCTTCGAACTGATCGGCGTCGATAGTCTCGTTTTCGAGGAGGAAGTCGGACACAGCTTCGAGCAGGTCATCGTGATCGGTCAGGATCTTGGTTGCGGTCTCGACGCCTTCGCTGAGGAGCCGATCGATCTCGCGGTCGATGATTGCTTCGGTCTTCAGGCTGTAGTCTCGCTCTTCGGAGATTTCGCGTCCGAGGAATATCGCTTCTTGTCGCTTGCCGAAGGATCGGTATGTGAGTTCGTCGCTCATGCCGTAGCGCATGATCATCTCGCGTGCGATGCGTGTAGCCTGCTCGAAGTCGTTCGATGCGCCGGTAGTGATTTTGCCGAGCTTGAGTTCTTCGGCGGCACGTCCGCCCATCGCACCAGCGATGCGTGACAGGAGGTAGGTCTTGGTCAGGTAGGACTTGTCCTCCTGCTCCCAGCGGGTGAATCCGCCTGCATGTCCGCGGGCGATGATAGATATCTTTCCGATGCGGTCGCCCTCAGGCATGAAGTATGGAACGACGGCGTGCCCAGCTTCGTGGTACGCAGTTAATCGACGCTCGTCTTCGGTGATGACCTTGCTCTTGCGAGCGGGGCCGATCGAGACGCGGTCGATCGATTCGAGCAGTTCATCGAGACCGATGGACTTCTTGTTCTTGCGGGCGGCGAGCAGCGCGGCTTCGTTGATGAGGTTGGCGAGGTCTGCTCCGGAGAATCCAGGTGTCTGTCTGGCGACGGACTGCATCTCAACGCCCTTGTCGAATGGCTTGCCCTTGGCGTGGACGTCGAGGATGGCGGTGCGGCCGCGGATGTCCGGGGTGTCGAGCGTCACGCGGCGGTCGAACCGACCGGGACGCAGGAGCGCCGGATCGAGGATGTCAGGGCGGTTGGTAGCGGCGATGACGATAACGGATGAATTCGTGTCGAATCCGTCCATTTCGACAAGGATCTGGTTCAGCGTCTGTTCGCGCTCGTCGTGTCCACCGCCGAGGCCGGCGCCGCGGTGACGACCTACAGCGTCGATTTCGTCGACGAAGATGATGCAAGGAGCGTGTCGTTTCGCCTGCTGGAAGAGGTCACGAACGCGCGATGCACCTACTCCGACGAACATCTCGACAAACTCGGAACCGGAAATCGAGAAGAACGGCACTCCCGCTTCGCCTGCCACGGCTCGGGCGAGGAGGGTCTTGCCGGTTCCTGGAGGACCAACCAAAAGCACGCCGCGCGGTATCCTAGCGCCGAGAGCTTGAAAGCGTTCTGGGAACTTGAGGAATTCGACGATCTCTTCGAGTTCCTCCTTGGCTTCGGGCACGCCAGCGACATCGAAGAAGGTTACGGTCGCCTTGGCTCCGACGAACATGCGGGCACGGGTGCGTCCGAAGTTCATGGTCTGGCTGTTGCCGGCCTGCGCCTGCCGCAACATGAAGATCAAGAGCCCGGCAAACAGTATCAGCGGCAGGAATCCGATCAAGGCTTGCAGTAGCGTGGCGAGGCCACTCTGACCGCGCACGTCCAGGCGGTAGTTGTTCAGGTCGGCATCGGCGTTGGAGAGCGCCTCGAAAACGCTGGTCGAAGTCTCTTTGCGAGATGTGAAGACTTGAGTTCCGTTGTTGATCTTGACGGTGTCGCCGTTGACCTCGATTTCTAGAGCCGGGCCGGTGTTGTCGCGCGCCATTTCGACGACGCGGTTGAAAGGTATGGTCTGCGATCCGTCGCCTTGCCTGAACAAAAGCAGTATCAAAGCGATCGCCGCTACGGCGATCAAAACATAGATCAATGAGTTGCGCATCTTCACGATTTGGATTCTAACTCACCGACAACGTCGGATTCCCAATGTTTCAAGATACGTTCATGTATGTCGTTACGGTTCTAGCTATGGCGAGCAGTTAGAGGAGAAGCGTCGGCGAGAAGCCCACCACCGATCAAGAGGCAAGGGGTTTGCTGCGGTTTTCCTGGCAGAACTCGCGCGCCTGCCCGAACATGAACTCCCGGACGCCGATGGAAAAGGTGGTCGCGCCGATCGATTTTCCGGCAGCTGCGGCGCGCCGTTCGATGTCGGCGGTGGCGGCGACGCGGTCCGGGTGTTCGGGCTGCCCGGCAAGCCCCATGCTGGCGGCGAAGTCGTTGGGGCCTCCGGCGACGCCTGTCAATCCGGGCACTGCGAGGATGTCGTCGAGATTGTCGTGCGCCTTCTTCGATTCGATCTGGGCCATGACGATCATGTTGTCGTTTGCCCATTTCATAAATGCGCGCTGACCGCCGTATTCGGCGATCTTTTCGGGATCGTTGAACTCGGTGCCGCGTCCGCCGCCCCATGATCGCCAACCCGCCTCGGGGAAGAGGCAGGCATCGGCAAGGGACTGGGCTTCGGCACCGGTCTCCACGTGTGGTCCAGTGACGCCTTGGATGCCGCGGTCGAGGTAGAGATTCACCTGGTAAGCGGCGATGTTCGGTACGCGGGCGATGACGGACATGCCGCAAGCGTTGGAGAGCCGGCAGATGTTGTCGACGCTCTCGGTCGAGTAGGCGCCATGTTCGCCGTCGATGGTGATCGCGTCGAAGCCGACGTGGGCGGCCAGTTCGATCAGATCATACGACGGGAACGGTAGCGCGAAAACGAGGGCGTATCGACCTTCGCGATTGGCTTTGAGGATAGTGTTTTCGATCATCTTTCACTTTCTGTGCGTTGCGTTCGAGGTTTTGGGTTCGATTGCTGCATTGTAGCAACGGATATCGTGAGCGGTGCAAAGCGGCTGTGCCATCTTAGATTCGGCGGTTGGTTCCGCCGCGGGCGGTTGGCCGTTTGAACGGCGGGTGCGCGGCGATCTCTTCGAGGTCGAGTTCGATGCCGAGGCCTGGTGCGTCGCTCAAAGTCACATAGCCGTCTTGCTGTCTCGGAAGACCACGGCAGACAGTGAAGTACCAGGGCGAGTAGAACTCGGCGTGGTATTCCTGTATCTCGAAGTTGACGATCGAGGCGTCGAGATGCATCTCAGCGATAGCGCCGACTGGCGAGCAGACGTTGTGCGGGGCCATGGTTATATGTTTGGCCTCGGCCATGACGGCGATCTTCTTAAGTTCGGTGATGCCCCCGGCGTTGGCGATGTCTGGCTGCAGGACGTCGACGGCGTGGGCGTCGATGATGTCGGCGAACGGGAATTTTGAGTAGAGGCGTTCGCCGGTGGCGATGGGGATCGCGACTTTGCGTCGGACTTCGAGAAGCTCGCAGACGCGCTCTTCGGATACGGGTTCTTCGTAGAAGAGGGGGGTGTATTTCTCGAGGCGGTTTCCGAGTTTGATGGCGTTCATGACGTCGAACTTGGCGTGGGCTTCGACGAGGATGTCGATGTCGTCGCCGACGGCTTCGCGGACCTTGGCGACTCTGGCTTCGGCGATGGCGGCTTCGCTTTGGGATATCTTGTAGTAGTTGGTCTGGGCGAACGGGTCGAACTTCATGGCGGTGTAGCCCATGTCGACGACGACCTTCGACTCTTCGGCGTTCTGTTCGGGTGATCCGGGATTGGCGTACCAGCCGTTGGCGTAGACGCGTATCTTTTCGCGTTGCGAACCGCCCAAGAGCTGGTAGACGGGACGATCGAGGATCTTGCCCTTGAGGTCCCACAGAGCGATGTCGATCCCGCTGATGGCGGTCATGGCGAGCCGTCCGCGTTTGCCAGGGGCGTTGTGGTACATGTCCGTCCAGATGGCCTCGGTGTCGAGCGGGTCTAGACCGACGACCCATTTTTCCACCAGGTGGGTGGCGAGGAGCTTGACGGCGTCGTCAGCTTCCATAGGGCTCGCGTCGCCGAGCCCGTACAACCCGGGCTGGTCGGTGTTCAGCTGCACCAACAGCCAGTTACGATCGGCGTTATGATGTTTTGCTGAGAACTGGTGGAACTCGACGTTGGTTACTGCGGGCATACTCTTCTCCGAGTGTGGAACTAACTTCGTCCGACGTTTTCGTACGAAGTTGGGACTCCTGCAAGAATACTAGCCACACTCACAAATACCCGAAGAAAATTCGCCTTCGGCGATACGATAAACTTTGCGGATTATGGGAGTACAGGTTCCAGAGATGGTGCTGCACGAGGCATGGCGCCGTGCCGACGGTAGCCGGGCGCGGTTGTCTACTGCGGATGGCAAGCAGTACCGGGTGCTCTACTCGGGCATGCCCGGTGGATCGTACGGCCCAGATTTTCGGGACGCGGTGCTCGAGGATGATGATGGTTCAGAGGTCGTCGGGGATGTCGAGATCCATCGAGATCCTGCGGACTGGTTCTCCCATGGGCATGATTCTGACCCGAAATATGGACGGGTAACGTTTCACGCGGTTGGGACAAGTCCGGCAAATGACAGATCGACAGCAAGGGGCGTTGCAGTCAACTCGCTGGGCTTCGAGGTGCCGGAACTCAGCATAGGTCAACTAATTGACGATCACGGTAAGCCGACGTTCAAGGGAGGCGACGGTGCGAGCATCAGCGGTGCAATCCGGTCAGACGAAGATTGGCTGGATGATATGGGAGACGAACGGTTCGCGATGAAGATCAGCAGCGTGCGCACGGATGTCGAGCGGTTCGGCCCTGATCTGGCGTTGCAGATGGCGATCTTCGAGTGCTTGGGATATCCGCGGAACAGAAGCGCGTTTCGGTACTTGGCGAAACGCCTGCCGTGGGCTTTTCTGGCCGGATCAGCACGTTTGAATGCAGATGTCAGCGATGGTCGCGATGGAGCATCGCGATTGGTCGTACGAGCGCGCGAACTGTTGAATTGGGCCGCGGGTTTTGGCGATCGCCCGTCGTGGTCGCCAGTGCCCCGTTTGGCCGGGGATGTTCCAAGTTGGACTGGTGCCGCCGGACGGCCGTCCAATCGCCCGGAGACGCGTTTGGAGGCGGGCGCGCATCTCGTCGTTGCATGGTGGCGAAACGGTGGGCCGTTGCGGCACGCGCTGGCCGCGGTCGGAGGCTCTGAACAGAGTTCAAGGATACGTGAGTGCTACTGTTTCGGGGATGGTGCCTTGGGATCCGGTCGCGCTGGGGAAATCGTCGTCAACGCGGTTCTGCCAGTGTTAGCAGCTTGGGCGGAAGTTGGGCGTGATGATGCGCTTTACGCGAACGCGTTGAGGCTTTATCGCGAGCATCCATCGTTACCATCGAACTCGGTTTACGAGGAAGCCAAGCAGGTTCTGGATCGTCGCGGGTTTCGAGTCGGACGACTGCGCGGAGCCCGTCGTCAACAGGGCGTGATGCACATCTATCGTTCGATGCTTTTGCGTCCGCGTCTGGCTCGTCAGCTGCATTTGGGGTGCAGGGCGCTCTCATCGTGACCGCAATGTCTAGCGAAAGGCGTTTCTGTTCGTGCTCTGATGTACCGCCGAGGTTGAAAGACGGTTCGCTAGGCGACACGCCTGAAACCCCGCCTGAAACGCATGAATCAGGGAGTTCCGACGAAGCGCGTTTCTACACCTGCTCGGAGGAGCCGGCAGGCTCCTCCGAGCAGCCTTTTGATCAGTCGGCAGTTGTAGACGATGCCGATGGTCCGGAAAATACTGCATGCGAGGTGGATGAACGACCAGCGGTCTCAAAGGTCGTGCCGGAGACGTCGTCAAACTCCGAAACAGATGTCGATTCGGCGGGGGCAGGCCCGCCAGAATTGCGCAGCGTGTCGGACCTTTTTCCCGGAGAGACGACAGTTGATTCGGTCTCCACTCACGGCAAGGGCGGTTCCGAGGTCGTTTTGACGAACCGAAGAGTACTGCTGCGCGGAGCGCCGGAGGCCAAGGTTCTGCACGCATCGATGCCCTTGTCCGAGATTGGTTCGTTGGCGATTTCACGCGCTCGTCCGAGCAAACGCTCGTTAGTGTGGGGATTGATCGGGATCGGCGCTGCGATCGGAATGTGGCAGGCTTTGGACGGAGTCGGCAACATGCGATTGATCATCGGTGCGGTTGTGATGTTGATGAGCGGATTGCTGCTGGCGGACTATTTTCTGAGGCCGCCGGACCTGCAAGTGGTTTTCAGGTCGCATTCCGGGTTCGAAATGACAGTCGAATTTGGTCAGTCCCACGCCGACGAGGCGGATCGTTTCGCTGCGCAAGTCTTGGCGAAGCTGGAGGATTCGCCCACGCATTGAGCGATCCGAATCGGCGAGTATGAACCGCGGCTGTGCCGCCTTCAGCCGATTCCCTTACCCGATTCTTTTATCCGATTCTTAGGGACGGGGTGACGTCCAAGTCGAATCCGTCACGGTCTCCGGCTAGAAACCGGTCCAGTCCGGAACGCGCGATCATCGCCCCGTTGTCGGTGCAGAGCGGGATCGGCGGTGTGACGACCGCCAAAGGCGATGTCCGATGCATCGTTTCGCGCAGCGGTCGGTTGGCTGCGACGCCTCCGACTAGGACGATGGCGGAGCAGGCGAATTCTTCGGCAGCACGTATCGTTTTGGTAACCAGAACGTCGACAACTGAATCTTGAAACGCTTTGGCGATGCAGGCTACCGTCGTCGAATCTGGTTCTGGACCGGATTCCGTCCGCGGGTAGATGCCTTCACGTCGCGCCCGATTCAGCACCGCGGTTTTCAGCCCGCTGAAAGAGAATTCGTGCGAACCGCGCAGCCATGCGCGCGGCAGGGGTTCAACATCTGTCTCGGTAGCGGCGTCGGCGGCGTTCTGTATCGCGGGTCCGCCCGGGTACGGCAATCCGATCGCACGCGCCGCTTTGTCGAATGCTTCGCCCGCGGCGTCGTCGCGGGTCTCTCCGACGAGTTTGAAATTCAAGCTGGTGCCGTCGGACTCGGCGAGCACGAGTTCGGTGTGGCCGCCGGAGACGATGAGGCACATCGCTGGAGAATCGCCGAGGTCGGTCAATGCGCCAGCGACTGGCGAGTGTGTCTCGGAGTTTTGATTGCCCTCGGCAGGGCCGGGAAATTCCTCGGTCGGCAACCTGATGAACGCGGCCATGACATGTCCGACGAGGTGGTTCACGCCGATGAGCGGCTTGGTGGCTGACGCCGCCGCGCCTTTGGCGTAGTTTACGCCGACCATGAGCGAGCCGGCGAGTCCGGGCCCGTTGGTGACCGCTACAGCGTCGATCTGCGACCACTCGAGATCAGCATGCTCGAGCGCGGTTTCGACTACTGCCGACACGTCTCTAACGTGTTGCCTTGATGCCACTTCGGGGACGATGCCGCCGTATCGCGCATGGATGTCGGCTTGGCTGGAGACGATGTTTGCGAGCAGCCTGCCGTCGGTGTCGACGATGCCGGCGGCCGTCTCATCGCAGGAGGTTTCGATTCCGAGGATCACAGTCTCAGTCTTCACATGTTGCGAGCAGGCTTCGGTGTTCTGCTCAATGCTTGGCTCATGTTTGGCAATGTTTCGGTGCGCTCTAAGAACCGCGCCGATGATTCAAGCGTATCGAAAGTTAGTCACTTGGCAAATACCCCCGAGACGAATTCACCGTTTTCCGGAGCGAAGGTGCGATAACCGCGACGCTGAGCTATTGCGCGGCATCTCTGGAAGGTGGTAGACTATCAGAAAACTGGAATCCGTTATTGGATGCTTCCGCTGGAGGTGTCCGCGGTCCTGTGCGAAGGGGTGAGGAAACGCCTTTCGCCGGGTGATGTTGAGAAGCAGAAGCAGCGTCGGCGGAGGTTAGGACGTTGGAAGCGAATAGTTCATGGCCAGAATGCCTGGCCTGCGATGAGGACGGTGTGCTAGTGCCGTTGTCGGATTTCGGCGGCCAAGGTGCGCCGGTACACTATAAAGCGTGGGTGTGCACAAGCCCGAATTGCGACTACAACCTTAAGATTCGCAATGGCGATATACACGTTAACGAACCGATTTTCGAAGGGCCTAGAGGCCGCTGAAGCGACGTTTCGTCGTCCAGCGGTAACGTTGCGAACTCCGTTGGTAATGACGAAATGAGCCGAATATCGAGATTGGCGAGGCCGATCGGCTTCGTCGTGGCGATCGTCGGTGTCGCCATGGTCGCGATCTCCGGTTACTACCTGTATGCGTACATGCGCTCCGGGTCAGATGCCGAGTTGTTCAACGTAGACGCGGCAGCACCCGAAGGTCGACTCGTCTTGCTCGGGCAGAGCATCCCGAAGCCCCAATCGCGTAACGCGGCGGCGCAGGGCTCGACCGATGTAGAGCCTGCGACAAGGATGTCAGCAAAGACCGTTGAGTCGTCGAACGCGTCGCAACAAGCGACGGAGTTCGATAGCGCCGAGACGGTATCGATCACATCAGTTCTTCCTGGTGGTGGATTCGTAGCTCCAGAACGGCGGACCGCACTAGCGACTTCGAAGTCAGCAGAGGAGTTTGACGAGTCTGCGGGCCCGGGTCAAACCTCATCCCTGATGTCGGCTGCCGAAATCGGCGATACGTCACGGTCCGATGTTGAAGCCGCGCCCGTAGCGCCCACGGCGGTGCTGTTGGACACATTCGCTTCGATATATCCGGGCGGGAGCATGAATCCGCGTTACTGGTCAGAGCCGCACTGGGCGGGCAATTTGCCATTCGGCGGCCCGACGATACCCGAGGGGTTCATGCCGGTTGATGCATCCGATGCATCACTGCTTCCCGACGACGCGCAACGCGGCATGCGAATGCGCATACCGGCGATCGACTTGGATGGCACGGTTTCGGAGTTGGAGATCCTAGACCTAGGCGATTCGCGCACTTGGAGCACCCCGGACAACGTTGTCGGGCACATTCCCACTACTGCAAATCCGGGCGAGGCAGCTAATGGATGGTACTTCGGCCATCTGGACAACTTCATCAGCAACGAGGGTGATATCTTTCGACGTTTGCCGGAGATATCGGAGATGATCAACAATGACCCGGTGGACATCTTCATCACGACCTCGGACGCCGAATACATGTACCGGGTCACCCATACGCGGCAGCTCCATCGCGACGAGTTGAGTCTGACGGAGACCAACAACGCTCAAATCTCCTTGGTGACTTGTTGGCCGTTCCGGGTGTACGATCACCGCATCGTGGTGTCCGCGGTTTTGGTCGCGGTCAAACCGTTGCAAGAGACGTAAGCACCCGGTTGTCTCGAATTGAACTAGAGCCGCTGAGATTGCCGGGTCGGCGAGTCCGTCAGTTCATTTTCACACGCTACGATCGATGAAAACGCGGACCGAACGGAAAGAACAGGGCGGACAGATCTGGGCCGACCGCGTGTTACTCGTTTTGCTCGCGGCGTCTTTGGTCGGCGCGCTGATCCAGATAACGATGGGGGGAGCAGTGCGGGTCACGGGCTCGGGCGACGGGTGTCCCGATTGGCCGACATGTTTCGGAAGCTGGATTCCTCCGTTCGAGTATCACGCGTTGATGGAGTACACTCATCGGACTATCGGCGTATTGGTTGGGTTGACGATAATCGCTGCGGTTTTACGGGTTTGGGTCAAGCACCGCGGTGAAACTTCGGTGGTGACTTCTGCGACCGCGGGTCTGGTCGCGGTTTCGATCACGGGCGGCATCGGAGGCGCGGTCGTGCTGAGCGAGTTGGATCCCGGGCTTAGGACGTTGCATCTGTTGCTGGCGGAGTCGGTGCTTTTGCTGATGGCGCACGCGCTGGTGGCGACGGTTTACCTGCGTTCCAGCGGGCGTGACGGAGGATTGCCTCGAGGTTTAGTGTTGATGGCGTTTGCGGGATCGGCGATGACGTTGATCGCGTTGCTGTCCGGTTCCTACGCGGTCTGGCGCGGAGCTGGCGCGGTGTGCCCCTCGTGGCCGCTTTGCGGCGGGGCGATCATACCGCAGTACGAGTTGGTTTGGATCCATGTGACGCATCGGGTATTGGCGCTGATATCAGTTTTGCCGGCGATGGGCGCGGCGCACATGGCGATGAAGGTCAAGGGCGGGGTGGACTCGTCGGCTCAGGCTCTGCGTATCTTGGGTATCGCGATATCGGTGATCATCGTGACGCAAGTTCTATTGGGTGCGGCCAATCCGTGGACGGGCTTCGCGCAGTGGGCACGCGTTTCACATCTGACGTTCGCATCGTTGCAGTGGGTTTCGATGTGTCTGATGACGTTGCTGATTCTGTTGCCGGTGGCGCGTCGGAGTCTCGCCGATGTTTCTGAACGGGACGAGGTTTCGACGGCGTCGATTTCGGGAGCGGTGGCGTGATGGCTGCGACTGTCGAAGACCGGACATGGGTCCGGACGGTTTCGAGGACGCTGCTGGACTACTTGGCTTTGACCAAGCCGCGTGTCATGTCTCTGCTCCTGTTCACCGCGGTTGGCGGATCTTTCCTTGCGGCGCGTGGAGTGCCGCCTTGGCAGTACATCGTGGTGGTGTTGATCGGTGGAGCTTTGGCGTCGGGTGGGGCGAGTGCATTGAACATGTGGTACGAGGAGGATATCGACCGCGAGATGCACCGGACTGACCATCGGCCGGTGGCGGGAGGTCGGATTCGCCCGTTGAACGCGTTGATCTTCGGCATCGGATTGAACGTTGCGTCGTTCGCGGTGTTTTACTTCTTCACCAATGTGCTCGCGGCATCGCTTGCGCTCGCAGGGGCGGTGCTGTACGTGGTGCTGTATACGGCGATGCTGAAGCGAACTACCACGCAGAACATCGTGATCGGTGGCGCCGCGGGCGCGATTCCGCCGTTAGTGGGCTACGCGGCGGTGTTGGGGACGCTCGAACTCGAAGCTTGGTACCTATTTGCGATCGTGTTCTTCTGGACGCCACCGCACTTCTGGGCGTTGTCATTGCTGATCAAGGACGACTACGCGCGGGCGGAGATTCCGATGATGCCGGTGGTGGCGGGAGAATCGGCGACGCAACTTCAGATACTCCTATACACGGTGTTGCTGTTGCCTCTGACAGTGTTGTTCTACTTTGCGACGACGAAAATCGGGTTGCTGTATCTGGTGTCGGCGTTGGTGCTTGGTCTGATCTTCTTTGTATTGGCATTCAGGCTGTGGCGAACTGGGGAGCGGCGCGATACGGTGAACCTTTACAAGTTCTCATTGCTGCATCTGTTCCTGCTGTTCATTGCAGTCATGGTTGACGCGACGGCGTTTTGAGGTTGGTGATGCTGAGATTTTTGGAGGTTGAATGATGGGTTGGATGAACCGAGCCGCAATCGTTGCCGGTGCTATGACCTCGGCGTATCTCGGGGCGTCGGCGGCGTTGGCTTTGAGAATGTCGCGTCGTGCGCGTAGGATGCCGGTCCTTGACGACCCTTCTTCTGTTGGGCTTCCATTCATGGAGATTTCGTTCAACAGTCGACGAGATCTGGCAGATCCCGAGCATCTCCTGAAAGGTTGGCTCGTTTTGCCTAAAGGCGTGGAGGTGACGCCGGTAGCGCGCGACACGCGTTGGCTGGTAATCGTCCATGGCGATGGTGCCAACCGGGCTGATCCGCAGGCCGGAGCGATGGGCTTGGCGAAGGCGATGTGGGATTTGGGTTACGGCGTGTTGATGTTCGACATGCGCGGTTGCGGAGAATCGGATGATGCCGATTTCACCGGGGGGTGGAATGAGAGGCTGGATGTGCTGGGAGCGTTGGACCACCTGGTCTGGCTCGGAGCAGACCGGACGCGCATCGGAGTGCTGGGATTCTCGTTGGGTGGAGTGGCGGCAACGTTGGCATGTTCGAATCCAGGCGTTGCGGGGGCGGTGATTTCTGATAGCGCGTTCAGCGATTTCTGGTCGATCATAAAAGTGCGGACGGGTATGCGCGCCGGGGTTGCGGAGTTGGTGCGGCCGGGGTTGGACCTGATGCTTCAGATGCTGGTCGGTTATCGGTTGGGCGAGGTTTCACCCGTGCATCACGTTTCGGAGTGCGATACGCCGATGTTGGTGATTCATGGCGCGCAGGACGATATCGTGCCGGTTACGCACGCGCGACGTTTGGCGCGGGCGCGCGGGTTGAGTCAATCAGATATTGACGTGGGGGATTGCGAGGAGCTTTGGATAGCTCCGGACGCGGGTCACGCTCAAGCGTTCAGAACGCATCCGAAGGGATACGTGGATCGTGTGGCGACTTTCTTGGACCGCCACTTGGCGGGATAGAACTGCAATCGGCGTGATCTAAAGGCTTTCTTTTGCGGTCTCGACGACCTTTGCGAAAGCGGATGGTTGGCGGATGGCCAATTCGGCGAGGGATTTGCGGTCGAGGGTGATTTCAGCTTTTTTGAGAGCGTTTATGAGCACCGAGTACGAGATGCCGTGTTCTCGAGCGGCGGCGTTGATGCGTGTGATGGCGAGCGATCGGTTCTGACGCTTTTTGAGCTTTCGGTGTCGTGTGGCGTAGTCGAGGGCGTGGAGCATCGACTCTTTGGCGACGCGATATCGTCTGCTGCGAGCGGCGCGATGGCCTTTGGTGGTTGCGAGGATTGCCTTGTGGCGTTGTCGTCGCGTGGTACCTGCTTTTACTCTGGGCACGTTTGACCTCTGGAGGTTATCGGGAAGAACCGACGAGGGATTGTTTGATTCCCTTTGCCATAGCTTTGGAATCGATGCCGACTTTTCCGCCGAGCAATCTCTTCATCCGCTTGGTTTTTCGCCTTCGGAAATGGCTCTTGGGTCCTTTGGTCCGGAGAACCTTTCCTTTTGCGGAGATGTGAAAGCGTTTCTTCGCGCCTTTGTGGGTTTTCAATTTTGGCATTGTTCAATTATGCAATACGCGCCCGTGCGAGTTACGCACGGGCGCGCATGTTCGATGTTGACCAGACGATTTCGGGAACAGAATGTTTCGAAATCAGACGGTTTGTGCGGCCGGTTCCGAGTCGGGGGCCGCAACGGCGGTGCCGTTGTCTCGGCGTCGTCGGTGGCGTCGGTTTGCGGATGTTGCGTTGTTGGACGGTTTGGGAGCAGGTTGACTGGTTCTTGGTGCGAGCATCATGCTCAGCGTGCGGCCTTCCATGACCGGCTTCTGTTCCAATCGAGCGTACTCGGCGACGCCTTTGGCCACGCGTCGCAACACGTCCATTGCGATCTCGGGGTGCGCTTGTTCGCGCCCACGGAAGCGGACGAAAACTTGAACTTTGGCGCCATCCTGCAAGAATTGGAGGACGCGCTTGGTCTTTTGAGCGATGTCGTTGTCGGCGATTTTCGCGGTCAGCCGCACCTTTTTGAGCTGGCTGGTTGCTCGCGAGGCTCTGCGAGCCTCCTTAGCTCGTTTGGATTGGTCGAATTTGAACTTGCCGTAGTCCATCAATCGGACGACCGGCGGGTTCTGATCAGGGCCGACCTCAACTAGATCGAGCCCCATGTCCTGTGCGAGGTTTAGGGCCTCGTTTCGCCTCATGATTTTGGATGAGGCAGCACCATTGCTCGATCGTTCCACCAAAAGCACTTCTGGTGCACGGATTCGATGGTTGATGCGATAGTTCCTTGGTATGTCAGTTTCCTCTCTTGCAAGTTTGCGTAGTTGCGGGTTTGAACGTCAGGTTCAATCCCGTGTGATGCAAATATATCAAACTTGGGGTTTTTGTTTGAGTTTGGTGTCAGTTGCGTTCGATGAACTTATTGGTCGATTACGGAGCCGTCGAAGTGGAGTCGGGTTTCGACCTCGCGCGGAGCAGGTGGACACTTTTCGACGGCGTCGGGTTTGAGGTCGATGCCGATGCCGGGCCGATCGGAGATCATGAGGTATCCGTTTCCGTCGTGTTGCGGGGTGTTGTCAACCATGTCGGATTTCGGTGGGATGTCTTCACCGATCGGGTATTCTTGGAGCGCGAAGTTCGGTGCCGTCGCGGCGATCTGCAGGCATGCCGCGGTGCTGACTGGTGAGAGTGGATTGTGCGGCACGACGCCCGCGTGGCGAGCTTCGGCCAACGCAGCGATCTTCTTGGCTCCTGAAATACCTCCTACTAGGCATACGTCCGGGCGCACGTATTGGACTGCACAGCGAGAGAGAGCCATCTCGAATTCCCAGAGCGAGGTGTAGCGTTCGCCGGTTGCGATGGGGATGTTTATCTTGTCGGCGACGTAGGCCATCTCGTCGAAGTTGTCGGGGGTTATCGGGTCTTCGTAGAAGTAGGGGTGGAACTCTTCGATGCCCAAGCCGAGTTGGACGGCCTCGGTGGGAGTCAGTCGACGGTGGATCTCGATGCAGAGGTCTACGGAATTGCCTACGGTTTCGCGGTATAGTCGGACGGTTTCGATGGCGTCGCGGATCTTTTCGGCGTGGGTCTTGAAGTATGGGACATCGCGCTCTTCGTCGAGGAATGGGGTGAGGTGTCCGACGGCGGTGAAGGTTGCAGCTACGAAGGCGAAGAGGGTAGGCCGGCGGACCTGGTTATTTCGGTGGGTGCCGATGGCTCGATATGTCGTGGAAAAGGTTCGGTGATGATGTCAGGTTTCATGGTTGGTGTGAATGAGGTCTGTGCCGAAGAGTATGAGGTGATCGACGTGTTGGAGGCAGAGATCAGCTTCGAGCCGAATGGCGACGGGAGCTGGACGGTTACGACTAATCAGTGATGGAGCGCGTTTAATTGCCGATCGGTTGTTCCGGCTGGTTTCGGGCAAGGCGTCCCCCTTCGCTTCGCGAAAGGGAGAGGGCGGCGTTGGCTGTATTCTGGTGATGTTTGGTTTAGGATTTTGGGAATGAGTGAGAATGCGAATGGGCCTTTGGTTTCGGTGATTATGGGCAGTCGGTCGGATTTGCCGACTATGCGTCATGCGGCGAATGTTTTGCGGGAGTTGGGTGTGGCGCATGAGGTGCGGGTTGTATCGGCGCATCGGACGCCAGATTTGATGTCGGAGTTTGCGAAGTCTGCGAAGGGTCGTGGTGTGAAGGTGATCATTGCGGGTGCTGGAGGAGCGGCGCATCTTCCGGGGATGGTGGCAGCGAATACGAATTTGCCGGTGATCGGTGTACCGGTGGAGAGTTCGGCTCTGAGCGGGTTGGACTCGCTACTTTCGATCGTGCAGATGCCGCGCGGTGTTCCGGTGGCTACGGTGGCGATCGGTAGGTCGGGAGCGGTTAATGCGGGGGTGTTGGCGGCGCAGATTGTGGGGACGTTTGACGAGGGGGTTTTTGCTCGGTTGGCGGAGCGTCGGGAGAGTGCTGAGGCGGAGGTTTTGGAGGGGACGTATGTTGGCGATGAAGATTTGGGTCAGTAGGTGTTGGGGTTGAAGGGATTTGATTTGAGGATTGGGGTTGGGATGATGATCGGCTTCGCGCCCCCTTTGTCCTTCGGACATTTCCCCCGCGATCGGGGGCAACCCGGCCCCTTGGCCGCCCCGTTCACGCTCACGTGCCTCCCCTTCTTAATCTCCCGCTGGGAGGGACCTTTGCACAACCCACGTCATTCCGGCGAAAGCCGGAATCCAGAGGGGCGGGGCAACGGGGCAAACTGCGGCAAACGAGTGGTAGCCAACCCATTCGGCGCGTTGTGCAAATATCCCTGGGAGGGGGACGTGAAGGCAGGTGTTGGCGGCGGTGACGGTTCATTTGGTTGTTTGGTTGGTAGGGGCAGGTTTGAAACCTGCCCCTACGAATGTCGAGGGTTGCGACGTTCGCAGCGCGCGTCCCGCGGCCCTTCACCTCTGGATTCCGGCTTTCGCCGGAATGACGTGAGTGGACACCCCGGTGATGACGTGGATCGCCGGAACGACGTTAGTGGGCGGTATGGCGTAGAAGGGCGTCTCGATGACAACGAAGGTTGGTGCTATGGATTCTAGTTTGACGATTGGGATTTTTGGGGGTGGGCAGCTTGGGCGGATGTTGGCTATGGGTGCTCGGGCTTTGGATTTGAGGTCGGTGTCGTTGGATCCTGGGGCGGATTGTCCGGCTTCGCAGGTGACGGATTGGCACATAACCGCCGAATATGACGATTTGGGTGCGGCGCGGGAGTTGGCGGAGCGGTCGGATGTGGTGACGTATGAGTTTGAGAATGTGGATGCGACGGCGATTGAGGCGATTTCGGAGTTGAAGCCGGTCTATCCTTCGCCGTCGGTGTTGCGGGTTTGTCAGGACCGAGAGATCGAGAAGTCGACGATGCGCGAGTTGGGGATCGGTGTGTCGGAGTTTCGGGTTGTGAGAAACGGAGAAGAGGCGTTGTCTGCGGTGCGGGAGATTAGGGTGCCGGTGGTTATGAAGACGACGCGCTGGGGGTATGACGGTAAGGGGCAGAGTGTGGTTAGAGATGCGAGTGATGCGATTGGCGCGTTTGAGGCATTGGGTGGCTCCGTGGATGCGCCGGTGATTGTGGAGGGGTTTGTTGATTTCGAGATGGAGGTTTCGGTGGTTTGCGCGAGGGACCTAAATGGGGAGATGCGAGCGTTTCCGGCTTCTGAGAATGTGCATGTGGACGGGATTTTGGATACGTCGATCGTGCCGGCGCGGTGTTCGGATGCGATGAAGGATGAGACAGTGCGAGTTGCGATGCGGATCGCCGATGGTCTGGATGTGATCGGGTTGATCGCGGTCGAGATGTTTGTGACTCGCAATGGTGAGGTTTTGGTTAATGAGTTGGCCCCGCGTCCGCATAACTCGGGTCACTACACGATCGAGGGTTGTGAGACGTCGCAGTTCGAGCAGCTGGCGCGGATCATGGTAGGGATGCCGATGGGCGACGTGTCGTTACGGTCGCCGACGGTGATGGTGAATCT
>DAOUJE010000089.1:0-23579 GCA_034423055.1 Dehalococcoidia bacterium
CGCTTCTACGATTCCGGCGTGAGCGTACGTCTCGACACCGATGGCGGGCAAACCATCCTCCTGACGTCCGTTCGTGCCGGCAACACGGTCCGGGCGCAGATGTATCACATCGGAATCATTCCCGAACGCTATAAAATCGTCGTCGCCAAAGGAGTAGTCTCGCCGCGACCCGCTTACCAGCCGATCGCAGGTAAAGTCATACTCGTCAACACCCCTGGCGTAACCACCGCTGACATGTCGACCTTTACCTATCATCACCGGAGAATCCCGCTCTACCCGATGGAGCTAGACGCCGAATACGGAGACTGATCGGAAACCAACAACTACGTCCAACCAACACTCAGGAGAGCCTAGCTTGGAAACTTCGACCGGATCATCACAACAAACATCCCGCCCAAACGTAATCGTCATCATGGTCGATGACCTCGGTTTCTCGGACATCGGCTGTTACGGTGGCGAGATCAACACCCCGAATCTCGACTCCCTAGGCAACAACGGCATCCGCTTCACCCAGATGTACAACGGAGCGCGTTGCTGCCCGTCTCGTGCCGCCCTCCTCACCGGATTGAATCCTCACCAAGCGGGGATCGGACAGATGACTGGAGACTTGGGAGTGCCCGCATATCAGGGATACCTCAACGACAACTGCGTCACCATCGCCGAAGTCGTCAAATCAGCCGGATATCGCACCTTGATGTCCGGGAAATGGCACGTCGGAGGTGGATACGATCGACGTGTCCGCGACCAATGGGTGCCCGGCGACGAGACGCATCCACTGCCAACACAACGGGGATTCGACAAATACTTCGGTCTCCTAGAAGCCGCCGACTCGTTCTGGAACCCCAAAGCTCTGGTCCTCCAAGACACCCTCATCAATGTAGAGTCGAACGATTTCCATCTCACCGACGCTATCACCGACCACGCCGTCTCTCAGATCGACGATGCCATGTCCGATGGCGAACCATTCTTCCAATACATCGCCTTCACCGCTCCACACTGGCCGCTGCACGCGTGGGAAGACGATATCGCCAAGTACGAAGGCAAATACATGCGCGGTTGGGACGAGATCCGCGGCTCTCGCCACGAACAGCAGAAATCGCTCGGCATAGTAGACGAGAAATGGCCGATATCAGCGCGCGATGAAGACGCGCCGCCGTGGAGCGACGTGCAGAACAAGGAGTACGAAGACATCCGCATGGCCGTCTACTGTGCCATGATCGAGCAGGTCGACCGAGGTGTCGGACGCGTCATCGACACCTTGAAACGGCGCGGGCAGTTCGACAACACCCTCATCATGTTCTTATCCGACAACGGAGGATGCGCTGAGCTGTTCCAAGAGGACGATGATTGGCCCGATCCGTCGCAATGGGCGACCGAACCGACCCTCGACGGCCAGCCAGTGCGAGTCGGCGACATCCCCGAGTTACGACCTGGTCCCGATACCACGTTCCAAGCCGTCGAACTCCCGTGGGCGAACGTCTCCAACACACCCTTCCGATTCTTCAAGCGTTGGATACACGAAGGTGGCATCTCCACTCCCTTCATCGCCCACTGGCCCGAAACCATCACCGAGAGCGCAATCGTCGACAACGCCCCGATGCACATCACCGATATCTCGGCAACGATCTACGATGCCGTCGGTGCTGCCTACCCGACTGAATACGCTGGAAACGAGATTACTCCTCTAGAAGGCGAATCGATAGTTCCTATCTTGGAAGGCAAAGATTGGTCGCGAGAGAAACCGGTCGCAGTCGAGCACGAAGGCAACCGAGGTATCCGCATAGGCGATTGGAAGCTGGTCGCTGAGTGGGACAGCCCATGGGAGCTTTACAACATCCCTGAGGATCGCACCGAGCAACATGACTACGCGGCATCGGAACCACAGCGAGTGGCGTCGATGATCGACGAATACGATACGTGGACCGAACGCGCTGGAGTGGAATCATGGCCCGTTCGTGAGGGCGTGTTGGCGAAGCGATTCAAAGGCAAACGAGACCACATTTCTCAGCACCGCGGCCCGGGGAACATTGGAGAACGTCGTTCCGGATAATCCTCAATTAACGGCGAATACGATCAGGATCGCGACGTTGATGACCACCGCGGCCAACAGCCCGGCCGCAAGGTCGTCGAGCATAATGCCCCAGCCGTTCGGGATGGCTTCCAGCCGTTTGATGCCGAGGGGCTTGACGATGTCGAATAGGCGGAAGAGTAGGAATGCGGCAAGCACGGACCACCATTCGACTGGAGCCAGTATCAGAAACGCCGCTAGTTGACCAGCAACTTCATCGATCACGACCTTGCTAGGGTCCGGATCTTCGTCAGACTTGACACGCGCCGATACTGCTACACCCACGAAAAATATCACCACTATGGCTGCGACAAGAATTACGTTCAAGCTGGTGTCGCCCCCGCCGCGGGCGAACACGTAGTAGACAACTGCGGTAACCGCGCTCGCCAGCGTCGCCTTAGCAATCGGAGTCAAATACGCGACACCCAAACCCGTAGCTAGGGCTAGAGACGCGAAATCCAAGAAGCGTTTAGTCATGAACCACTACAGGCAGATGTTCGAATTGAGCAACTCAATCTTATGTTGCTGCTGGCTGCTGCTACCGGTCAATCATGCTTGACTGTGAATCAGATGCAGCCTCAACTGCTTTAGCTTGTCCTTACGCACGATTCACGCGGCGAAGCCCCTCAAAGCGGAAGGTTTTACAAGTATTGGTTGACATATCTTACGAATTCGCATAAATTGCCTTATACTGCCTTTTGGCCTTGCGGATGGTAAGGTGCTCGTTTGGCAGCATGTCGAAGTCAACAAGAGGTTACCGATGAATACCAGTTCGGAATCCAGAGCAAGGACGCGCAGCTTATGGCTACGCGTAATGTTGCCTCTGACGTTGATCGCATCCATCGCGCTACTGGCGTGTGGAAGCGAACGAATTGTCGAGGTGACGGTTCAAACCGAAATCATTCGCACGGTTGAGGTGGAAGTGCCGGTGGAGATCGAGAAGGAGGTTATTCGCGAAGTTGAGGTCGAAGTCCCCGTCGTGGTCGAAAAAGAGGTCGAGGTTGCGGGTGAAACCGTGATCCAGACTGTCGTGGTCGAAAAAGAAGTCCAGGTTGCGGGTGAAACCGTGATCCAGACCGTCGTGGTCGAAAAAGAAGTTGAGGTTGAGGTGGTTAAGGAAGTTGAAGTTGAGAAAGAGGTCCAGGTGGAGGTAGTTGTGACCGCCACTCCGGTCTTGCCGCCGACTGCGACGCCCGTTCCCGCCGCAACTGATGCGCCGCCTTCACGACAAGCCCCTGGCGAACTCGTATGGGCCATCGGCGATAGCCAACGCAACTGGTCCGGGTTCAACGCCGGTAACCTATGTTGCGCTGCCAAAGCACTTAGCGTCGTAGAAACTCTATTCAAGCCTGTCGGCACGAACATCGCCGACAACCTGCTGGCAGAGAGCTTCGAGTTCGATTCGGACTTGACCTACGTTGATGTCAAAGTGCGACAAGGCGTTGAGTTCCACAAGGGATTCGGACCGTTGACCGCAGAAGATGTCGCATGGTCTACTAACGACACCAACCCGAACCTCTCAAATGAACTTGGTTCAGGACAGACCAGCGTTACCGACGGCTCAGGAACTTGGGCCGGCTTCTTGGGTTCAAATCCGAGCGAAGCGATCGACGAAAGTACGGTCCGTATCCGATGGGAGAACTTCGATCCTCGATGGGACACTTGGTTCTTTGGTCAAGACGGTCTAGGCGCTGGCATCGTCAGCAAGAAGTCATTCGACGAGATGGGCAAGGACTGGAACAACGACAACATTGTCGGCACCGGCCCGTTCGAATTCACCAACTGGGTCCGCGGGGACCGCACCGAGTACACCGCGTTGTCATCGCACTGGCGACAGGCTGCACAGATCTCGAAGATCACCCGTGTCTCTGTGCCGGATGAAAGCGTCCGCATCGTGATGCTCCAGAACGGTGAAGCCGACATCGCCGAGGTCGGCACCAGCAACATCCCGACCGTCGAGAGATTCGGCATGGTCCGAAACGGCTCTGGAACCGCCCGGATGGTCACCGTCATGTTCGCCGGCAACCTGTGGGAGACCAACCACCCGACGACTGGCGATCCGCTAGAAATCGTGACCTACACGCACGACCTTCCATGGCTCGGCAACCCGCACAAGCCAGATGACGGCAATAACCCGGCTGGTATGAACGACATGGATCAGGCGCGTTTGGTTCGCACTGCACTCGCAATGTCGATCGACCGTCAACTCATCAATGAAGCCGTCATCGGAGGCGTTGGCTGGCCTGTCGAAATCCCATACTTCGACATCAACCACCCGGATTGGGAACAGGATCGCTGGGGTGTCGGTTACGACCCAGATATGGCTGAGGCATTGCTTGATGAAGCTGGATTCCCACGTGGTTCTGACGGAAACCGCTTCAAGATCGCAATGTTCGCATGGCCCGTCGGGCACTTCTTCGGCGACATTGGTGATGCCGTCGCACAGTTCTGGGAAGATGTCGGTGTAGACGTTGACGTTCTGCACTACGAGTACACCGTATTCCGCCCGACACTTGTCGGCCGCTCGGCTACCCAGGCTTGGACGGACACTGGTCCGTTGGAGAACTTCGCGACGACACCTTGGGACTTCCCACGCGGTATCCAGATGAGCGCTATCGCTCGCGGTGGTAAGAGCCACGGCATCGAGATTCCAGAAGCAACCGAGAACTACAAGGCAGTGTCTGCCGAGCCTGACCGTGCGGCTCGAATAGAACTGAACAAGGGCTTCGCCGACTTCTTGAGGCACTGGATGCCAGGATTCGGAGTCGTCGCAGTACCGAGTTTGATCGTCTACAACCCGAACTCGATCGGGTCTTGGGACATGGAACCTGGATTGCGCCAGGCGATCAACTCCCCGGAGAAGATCACGCTACCGTAGCCGATCTCGAATCGAGCCCGAAGCAACAGACAATGTACTCGCCCCTCGACCTGTATCTTTGAAGCAGGGCGAGGGGCGAGGCGATATCCCCACACTCATTCGGTGCAGGTCGCTGAGTGGGGATGTAGCGTTGCTACGGTTGCCGATTAGGAGATCGAAAGATCAAATATGCGTAGGTACTTGGCACGGCGTCTCGTCTTCGCAGTTCTGACACTGTGGGGCGTGACGATTCTGGTATTCGGACTCTCAAGACTGGGGCCAGACCCGTTGCTCGCCTACGTGCGCGACGACACCTACGGCTTGTCCGCAGACACCGTCGCGGAACTCAAGGCGAAGTGGGGCTTAGACAGACCCGTATACATCCAGTATTTCGTCTGGCTTGGCAACATCCTGCAGGGCGACATGGGAGAAAGCATCGCCACTCAGCGGTCCGTCTCCCAAACCATCATGGAGGCCTTGCCCAACAGCCTTCAACTCGCGGCCGTCGCTTGGGTCTTGGGCACCGTGCCCGGCGTGATGCTGGGCATCATATCCGCGGTGCGTAGAGGCACGAGTATCGATTATATCGGGCGCGCCATCGCACTAATCGGGCAGGCCACGCCGGCATTCTGGTTGGCAATCCTATGCATCCTGCTATTCGCCGGCTATCTTCAGTGGCTGCCATCGGCGACAAAAGCACCCGCCACATCGCCGCTGATTACCCAAGCGCGCCACTTCATCATGCCGGCCTTCGTATTGGCGTTCGATCCGTGGGCCACATATCTCCGATTGACGCGCTCATCAATGCTGGAAGTGCTCGATTCGGAATACGTCAAACTCGCGCGCGCCAAAGGAGCATCGACAGGCTCGGTTATTATGCGACACGCGCTTCGCAACGCGTTGATACAACCCATAACTGTGTCCGCGCTCGTGCTGGCCGCCTTCATCACCGGCTCGGTATTTGTCGAGACCGTCTTTGCGTGGCCCGGCATCGGACGCCTAGCCGTTCAAGGCGCACTCGACAACGATGCGCCTATCGTCGCCGGCACCGCTCTTATCTTCGGGGCGGGATACGTTGGACTGAACTTCGTCGCCGATATGCTCTACCTCATCATCGACCCTAGGATTCGCTACTCGTGATGAACACAGCTGGTGAAATCCGCGCAACAGATGGTGCGCCAGTAGTTGTGTCGAGCGGGTACGTTTGGTACTCACCCGCCGATTGGTGGAGATTCCTGCGACGCTGGCCGGTCGTACCAGTGCTAATTCTGGTCCTCGTTTTGCTTGGCGCGATATTCGCCAACCAGATCAGCCCGCACGAACCAGACAAAGGCAACTTGAGAGCGCGTGACATTCCGCCGCTGTGGTTCGAGGGAAGCACCACCGAATACCCCCTTGGAACAAACAACCTCGGTCAAGACATGCTGGTACGCGTATTGGAAGGCGCCCGCGTATCACTCGTGGTCGCCAGTGTCGCCGTCCTATTCGGCCTCTTCGTCGGCACCATCACCGGAATGTTGGCCGGTTACTTCGGTGGGCTCTTGGACGAGATACTGATGCGATTGGTGGACCTGTGGTCTTCGTTGCCGTTGTTGATGATCGCTATAATCTGGGCCGTCAGCATCCAACCCAGCCTATGGTCCGTCACACTGCTTCTGTCGATATTCTCATGGTCGTCCGGTACTAGAAATATCCGAGGCGAAATTCTGTCCCTCAAGAATCGCGATTTTGTGATCGCCGCTCGAACCATGGGCGCCGGCGACATGCGCATACTGTGGCGACACCTGTTCCCGCAAATCGTCCACATCGTAATCGTGGTGACCACACTGCGAACCGGAGCGCTGATCGTCGCCGAATCCGGTCTCTCCTTCCTCGGTGTCGGGCTACCCGCATCGGTACCTAGTTGGGGATTGCTGATTACTCAAGGACGCGCCTTCCTCACCACCACTAACTGGTGGATGTCTATCGTCCCCGGACTGTTCCTATTCCTCACCGTGATGTCGCTCAACTTCCTCGGTGACTGGCTACGTGACCGATTGGATCCTCGGTTGCGTCAGATCGACTGAGACCACTGGCCATGCCCGTGTGCATCGATACTCGGCGCGATAATTGATCTTCATGCCCTCTGATGAAGATCCTCTCGCACCCGACTCCGGCATTACCGCACGCCTATCCGACGGGTTCAAGGTCGCGATCGAGATCGAAACCTCTCGCGGTCTAGCCATGGAGGAAGGTGCTCGTCACTCTGTAGGCCTCGCGAAGGCGGCGGAAGAAGGCGGAAGAGTCGATGCCGTCTGCTTCACGGACAATCCTGGCGGCAATCCACACATCACTCCCGAAACGCTGGGGCGCGAACTGCTGGATGGCGATGTCGAAGTCGTAATCAACCTCTCTTGCAAGGACTACAACCGCAACGGACTCGAAGGACGATTGTGGTCGCTCTCCAGTCTCGGATTCGGTAACGTCTTGTGTCTCTCCGGCGATTATCCGGTGGACGGTTTCTCGGGTCAAGCGCAACCTGTCTTCGACACTGACTCCGTTGGCCTCCTCGAGCTGATCCGACGCATGAACGAAGGACTGCGCGTAACGCTGCCCGGACGTCGCAACGCCGAAACCGAACTCGGACACACCGCGTTCCATCCGGGCGCCGCGGTCAACCCGTTCAAGCTCTACGAGGGCGAGTATCTGACACAGCTCTACAAGATGGACTTCAAGCTTCGAACCGGTGCCGAGTGGCTCGTGTCTCAAATTGGATACGATGCCCGGAAGCATCATGAGCTCATTCGTTACCTGACTTTGAATCACGGCACTGAAGCACCGCCGGTCCTCGGTTCGATCTTTGTCTTAAGCGCGCCCTCCGCCCGATTCTTCGGTCGATGGGGCATCCCTGGAGTTGCCGTAAACTCCGAACTCGTCGAAGTTGCGAACCGCGCCGCCAAATCAAAAGACCGCGGACGCGCATTCTTCAACGAGTTGGCGGCCAAGCAGATCGCCGTACTGCGCGGGATCGGCTACAGCGGCGTCTACCTCTCTGGCAGGCTCACGTACAAACGCATCGAGCAGATACTCGACATCGCCGAAAGCTTCACCGGCGACGATTGGAAGGATGCCGCTGCCGATATCGGCTACTCTCAACCCGACGAGTTCTACCTCTTCGAACCTGGTGACAGCACCAACACCGCCTCAGACGAATTGAACCGCGAATACGACGCCCGCCGAGGACGCCCGGCGTCGATCCTCAGACGCGCTCTTCATCCCGACTTTGCGTATCGCATCGGCCGCTTCGGCAAGCACGCCATATTCGATCACGACGCGCCTGGTTTCAAAGCCAGCGCGGCCATCTACCGCCAGATCGACAAAAGCAAGATGGCAACGAAAGTCGCCCACGCCGCCGAGCAGATGATGAAGGTCCCGCTTTACGGCTGCCGAGACTGCGGCGACTGCTCACTGCCCGAAATCGCCGAGCTCTGCCCGGAGTCTCAGTGCGTCAAAAACCAGCGCAACGGACCCTGCGGCGGCACCCGAGCCGGCAAGTGCGAAATCCTTGACAAAGACTGCATATACCTCCGCGCCTACAACACGCTCAAACTATACGGTGAGGAACAGGAGATGCTGAACCACCCCGTAACCTTCACCGACTCCTCACTCAAAGGCACCGCATCCTGGGGCAACACCTTCTTAAAGCGCGACCATTACACGAAAGAGTGATCACCCTCTCCCATCAAGGGTGAAGGGACGCAAAACGTTCCTACTTTGCAGATCCAACTGGTTTCAACGTCAGTCTTCTTCGTGTCCGCTCACAGGCGGCTCAGATGACCGCGAAGGTGGTGGAGTATCCAATAGATTGCGGTTGCCAACGTCTATGTTGAACTGACCGCTAAACTGGAACCGGATATTGCTTATAACCCCCCTTAACCAGTAGCCTACTGCGAGGCCACCGCCTCCCGATGCGAATTCTTGCCACCAATTTCCGAAGAACTCGCCCAATTCGTTCATAGCCAGCCTTTGCGGGTCACCGTGAAAACAACCTCTCCACCTTTACTCACTTTCAAACCCAAGGCATATTCTCCCGCCTTATAGTTTTTCGCAGCGGCAGCCACTTCTCTCAAACCCCTAGCGATCTCAACGGCTTGACGAACGTCTTCGTCGGACAGATCGGATTTTGGATCGGTTGCCTGCTCAACAGTAGATGCACTCATGTCTGATCCTTCTATTTGTGTTGATATACGTAACTACACTTGAGCACAGTGATTTTAATCTATCAGGATTCTCTTTCCTCGCCAAGTTCAAGCGACACAGGTATCGAAAAATCCTTCCCATCCCAGTTCAAATCACCCGATTAACGATATCCTGCTATCACACATCGCTTAGCCATAGTTTGAACGGACGGGATTTCGATGCAATTCGATCTGCTGATAATCAACGGCACTGTTTACGACGGCACCGGAGCACCCGGCATCAGAGCCGATGTCGGCATAGACGGCAAACGTGTCTCCGCGATCGGCGATCTCTCCGCGGCAAACGCCACACGCGTAATCGACGGCAACGGTCTTGCCGTGACGCCCGGATTCATCGATGTCCACTCCCACGCCGATGCCGCGTTGCTCAGAGACGGGCAGCACGCCTGCGGCATCCGACAGGGAGTCACCACCGAGATCATCGCTCCAGACGGCCTCACCCTCGCTCCACTCTCGCGCGAGAACTACCTGATGTACATGCACTACTTGAGCGGCATTTTGGGCTACGCGTCCGAAGATTTGGACATGTCGACTTTTGCAACCGCCATGTCGAACTATCACAACAAGACCTCGTGCAACGTCGCCATGTTCATCGGCCACGGCCCGGTCCGCTTGGAAGCGGTCGGTGGCATGATCGACGAACCATTGACCGGCGACAACTGGAAACGCGCCGAGCGTATCATTCGCGAGAGTTTCGAGCAGGGCGCTTGTGGCTTCTCGACTGGACTGTCCTACTACCCCAACTCCTTCTCCGACACCGACGAACTCGTGAATATCATGAACGTGGTCAAGGAGTACGAACGTCCGCTGTCCATCCACCTGCGAAACCACAACACGGACCGCGGTTTCGCTGGTGGCGGTGTCGAAGAGGCGATGGAGGTCGGACGCCGCACCGGGGCTCAGATACACCTCGAGCACTACCGTACACAACCCGACTCCGCAGGCGACCTCGAGTCGATACTCGAACCGGTTGAACGCGCCAAGTCAGACGGCGTAGATGTCACGTTGGAGACCTATCCCTACCCCGTCGGCTCCAGCTTCCCGCAGACCTTCTTCCCCAGCTGGTTCCACGAGGGCGGACCCGAAGCGATGTTGAAACTCCTGGCTGACGGCGAAACCCGAGAAGACGTAATAGCCGGCATCCGTAGCGGGACCCGAGGCGGTGTGTCGGGGAACGTCTGGTCGAACATCGGCTCAGAAGCGAACAAGCACTTGGAAGGTATGGATTTCGACGATGTCGCGGCGGAATGGAACGTATCTGTTGAAGAGATGATGTGCCGAGTGATGCTCGAAGAGGACCTCAACTGCGGTTTCCGTGGCGCACCGCCTGCAAGTACGCGTATCTGGCAGCAGGTCGAGGCCGACATCATGGAGCTGATGCAGCGGCCCGACTACATGGTCGGTTCCGACGCCATACCGACCGGCGGCATGGTCCACCCGCGCGCTTACGGCTGCTTCCCGCGTATGATCGGTCGACTCCGGCGACGTCACAACATCCCGCTAGAGTTGATGGTCCAGCGCCTGTCTCAAAACGCCGCTCTGCGTTTCGGGCTCAAAGATCGCGGCGAGATCGCGAAAGGCAAGTTTGCAGACATCGTAGTGTTCGACTCCGAACGTATTACTGATCGTGCGACGTTTGAAGACCCTGAGCAGTTCCCGGAGGGCATCCCGTTCGTCGTGGTCAACGGCCAGGTCGCTGTAGACCACGAAAGATTAACCGGAGTCCTGGCAGGTGAAGCAGTTTAAGTGCCGCCCCGTCATTCCCGAGCAGGCGGGAATCCAGCAACACTAGGAGGCAGACCGATGCGGTTACTCGAAGCCGCATTTGATGTTTTGAGACGTGCTGGCGAGCCGTTGTCGCCAGCGGAGATTGTGCGTCAGATCAAATCGGCGCGCATCCCCATAGATGCCAACGAGCCCCTCGACGATGAATCCGTAAAAGTAGAACTCGAGCACGTTGCAGAGGACGCTACCGAGACCTCAGGCATCGTGCAAACCCCATCAGGTAGGTTCACGCTGCCGTCTATGCTTGATCGAACGCTTCGTACCGGCACGTCGATAGCGACTACTACGGCATCAACTATCAACCCGATCAGCATCGCTTCCGCCATCGCACGTTCGAACGTCGGCGCGATGTGGTCGTTGCAAGATGCCACCAAAGAGGTGCTGAGCCGCGCGAAACGTCCGCTGAGCATTGACGAGATGACGACGATGCTGCGCGCCGCTGGCGTGCTGAAAGGCACAAGAACCAAGGACGAGGCAGAGGTCCGCTCCCAGCTCATCCAAGACATGCTCCAACACGGCGGCGAATCCACCTTCGTACGCGTCGGAAACAACACCTACGGCCTTCGCTACTTCCCGGCAGAGAACACAACTAGCCCCTTTCGCAATGCGAAAGGGGCGCGCACGAGCGAAGCGAGTGAGCGGGGTATGCCCGGGGCAGAAGGGCGGAGCGCCCCCGGCACCATCGAAAAACGCAGGTACACATCCCCAACATCAACCGACGACGAACACGCCTCCACATCCTCTCCGCGCATACCCCGCTTCGCTCCCCTTTCGTCTAACGAAAGGGGCAGCACAACCAGCCCTCTTAGCGAAGCGCGCCCGCATACCCCGCTCACTCCGTTCGCGCCCCTTTCGCGGCGCGAAAGGGGCGAGACTAACACGCAGGCCCTCCTCCGTCGCATCCGCACACTCTCAAATCAGCGCTTCGAGCGCTTCATCGTCGTCTTCCTCGCCAGCATCGGCATGACCGATGTCGTTGTCATCAACCGTTTGAGGCCTGGCGAACTCGACATCCACGCCAGCATGGACATCGCCGAGGTCATGGACATCAACTTCTCGGTTCAAGCCTTGAACTGGCACCGCGACGTCCATGGCGGCGACATCCAGCTTCTGCGCGGCGGCATGCGTATCGGCGATCACGGACTGATCATCACCACCAGCGAATTCCAACGCGGCGCCATCGAAGAAGCTAACCGCCAAGGCGCAACCCCCATAGCCACCATCAACGGCACCCAACTAGCCAAAATCGCTCACACAAGAGGCGCCGCGAAGATTTTAGGTACTACCTAGAACCTAAAAATCATCGCCATCATCGCGCAGAGTTCTGCTCTGCGTCTGAAAGCCGAGAGCTCGAGTATTCAAACTCTCAAGCCGATCCAAACGTTCCAAGATCTGGACGAGCACTTCTTGCATCGAACGCATTGTTGCTTCGACCGCTTCGAAACGACGGTCGATCGCTTCGAAACGTTGGTCGATTTCTTCGAAACGACGGTCAATCTCTTCGAAACGCCGGTCGATTGACTCGAAACGACGTTCGATCAAATCAAACGTATGATTCATCCTCGTGAACTCAACCCGATAATCACCGTCCAGAGTCGCTAGCTCAGCCTTCGTAGCCATGTGCTCGTACGCACCTTCCAGATGCGAAACGCGTTCCATGTCTTTAGTTGCCATCACACAGTATCTCCGGGGGCATATTCATGCCCTCGTCCATGACGAGTCTAGCTCGGCCAGTTCGTCCACACCTGAACGCCGATACTCACAACGATCCCCACCATCACTGGCGCAAGAATCCGCCATAGCAACCGGTTTTCGACCTCAAGCAAACGGTTTTCCACCTGAGCCAAATCGGCCTTGGTCGCCGAGTGCTCCTTGTCAGTCTCAAGACTGACTAGCCGGTTCTCATGATCCGAGACTTGCTGTTCTATCGTAGCCATACCCTTGCCCTGAATAAATCTGCTTATGAATCACCCTATCACAGCACATCATCCAGAGCCGTCTTACGTAGGGGCGGTTCGCGAACCGCCCCTACGCTACGTTGTGAGCGCCCATTCTACCGCCAGCCAACATCCTTCAAATCATTCCCAATCCTTCGCATCCTAGTTCAAAGAGAACGGCGTCCGTATTGCTACGGACGCCGTTGTTCATCCCTATCGGTGGGCGGTTCGTGAACCGCCCCTGCGTTGGGCTTACTTGCGCATGCTCTGGCGGCGGCGGGTGATTGCCAGCGCGCTGCCTAGGGCTAGCACTGCGATGCCGAGCAGCAGGGTCCAGAGGACCATCGTGCTCGATGCCGGGGCTGTGCCACCCGTTTCGGGCGTCGTCGGCGTGGGCTCGGGCGTCGGCGTCGGGATGGCTGCCGGGGCGCCTGCGCTGCCTACTGCCACTGAGGCTGGCAGGCTGCTCAAGCCGCCGCACACCATCGTGCCGGCTGCGCTGATCCGAACTTGCGCGGACAGGATCGTCAGCGAACCATCGCTGTTGATCGCTACCACTGCCAATTCGGAGATGTCCTGACGCAACGCGTCGGGCAATGGCAGACATACCGTGGCCGGGTCGTCGAGCGCGTAGCTGCTGACCGCGGCGCCGGATGCATCAACTGCCATGACACCGTACATGTTGCCACCGAGCGTGTAACGCTGGTGCGTCATGCCTTCGTTGGAAGCAGCACCGTCGTCCGACATCCGGATCCCGATGTACTCGCCGTTCGGGACTGCGCCGGCCGCGGCGCTGATCGTGTAGCCCTCGCCGCTGTCGAACGTGCCGCCCTCTTCCGGCGTGAACACTTCGTACTGGTTGCCGCTGCTGTCTGCGATGACTGAAGGAATATCCGGCGGGTTCACCGGTGCTTCTTCTTCAGGCTGTTCTGCCGACGGGCGGCGAACTCGGACTTCGAATGTAGCGGTGCACTTCTCGTCGCGCATCTTCTCGTCGGTTGGGCGACAGTCGTCTCTACCTGCCGTCGCTGTGATCGTGTAGGTGTTCGGCGACGCCGGCGTCGTGTACTCAACACGTGCGCTGGTGCCTTTGATAGCGGTTATCGTGCCGCCATCTGCCGACCAAACGATCGCGTCCGCGTCTTTGGCGAGGTCTGCATTCTCGACGCCTTGCAGGCCGTAGACCCTGACTTCCAAGCGGAGCTTATCGCCGCCCGAAGTCGTGACGTCGCGGATGCCAGGCTTGATCTCGGAGATCATACCCAACTCACCAGTGGCGACTCGAGCAACCGGCGATGTCATGCGAGACTTCACCTCTTCGGGGGTGCCAGCTTGGTCGGTGAACTTCACCGCTGCCTGGATCGTCTTACCGATGTCTCCAGACACGACGATGTACCTCATGCCGGTAACGGTCGACGGTTCTCCTCCGACATACCAGACGAATGACCTAGCACTAGCGGCGGGGAGCCCGTCTATATCCGCCAAGTCGGTAACGGTCATTTCCAGCGTGTCGCCTACTTCAGGCGTCATGTCACTGATCGTGACCGTGCCAGTCGCAGCGTTGTTGTCAGCGTCTTCGATCGCGATGGTGGCTGGGTCGTCTGCCATGTGATCAGTCGGCACACGCAGACTCAGCATCACCTCTTGCCGACCAGTAACGTCTTCCGGCGCGGTGTAGGTGATGGTCTTTTCATCTTCGCCTTCGGCGAATATCAGCGTGTACGGCAACTCGATTTCGGTTTCGCCCATTGCGAAGCTGCCGTCCATGTTACCCGTCGCGCTAACGGTGACCTCAGTCGTGGCACCAGTTCCGGGCGCATTGCTCAGGGACACCTTCACGTCTGCTGTGTGTACGGCATCCTCATCTTCCGAACTGGACTCAACGACGGTGTACGTCGACATGTCGAATTCGACCATGACTGCCGCTTTCACCCCTTCGCTTATGAGCATCTCAGTGATTGCAGCTCTGGCTGGAGTCGCGTCGGCATCTGCGTCGTCAGCGAAACTGACTCGCACTGCAAGCGTCTTTCCTCCATCTTCACCGGCGACCGTGTAGGCCGCTGCGTCGGTGGTGCCGGTAGCACCAGTGGCATCGAATGCGCCGCTCGCACTGAGAGTTCCCCACGCGTAGGTGACGACTTCGCCAGTTGCGTCATTACCGAATCCGGCGGTAGCGCCGTCGGCCGTGTCAATGCCATCAGGATCGGAGATTCCGCTTATGTCCGCCATCAATATCGTGCCAGGGGCGACGTACATCGGTGCCGGGTTGCTTCCGACTTTGATCACCGGCATGCCGGTTGGCTGCTGGTTCTCGTCGTCGATGATCGTTATCGTCACGCTGCTCGGGCTTCCGGCGGCATAGCCAGTGGCGCCACTTAAATCGCCGAGCGTGGCTATGATCGTCTCGTTAGGTTCGGCGACCTCGTCGTCAGCGAGGGTAATTGCGATGTTACCTTCCGTGTCTCCGATTCCAATCGTCATGCTTGTAGCCGTAACGCTGTAGTCGTTCGCGTCGGCTCCTGCTGCGATTGTCGCGGTGCCGGCCAACGTAACCGGGATAGTTACAGCAGCGGTTGGTGCCGCGCTCAGGGTGACTGTTACGACTGCTCGGTTGTTGCCGCTCTCGCCTTCCGTGAGCATCATGTCATCGACGCTGATGCTTACCGAGTTCACCACTGCATCCGCAGAGGCGCTCTCGATGTAGTTGCCATCGTCAATGTCGAAGCCCGAGTCGTCCTCAAAGCCTGCACGAACGCGCAGAACCTTGCTGGCATCGCTCGGCATAACCGTGTACTTCATACCGGTCGCATCGGGGATGGGCTCGAATTTCTCCTCGTCCACCTCAGCGGTGGCGGGATCGTCAGGGGTGTAGTGACCCCATTGGTACTGCATCGGCGAATTCTCGTCGAAGCTGGTGGATTCCTTACCGTCAGGACCGTTCGCGAATGTCATCGAGCCGTCAGCATCGGAGGTGAGCGCGAAAGTCGCAGTCAACTCGTCTCCCACCGTCGGAGCACCCGATAGATCGGCTAGAGGAGTGCCGGTCTGGATCGTCGTCGTGCCAGTCGGCGCCGAGTTCTCCTCGTCGTATACCGTGATCGTCTGGCTGTTCGGGCTTCCAGCGGCGTAGTTGTCCGGTAACGTGCTGCCGATAGAGAGCGTGATCGTCTCAGTTCCTTCAGCGGAGGGGTCAGCATCATCGTCGAGGTCGTTGATCGTTACCGTAACCGAAGCGGAGAGCGAACCAGAGTCGATCTGTACGCTCAAATCGGAGTCGTTGTCGGCGCCTCCCTCTTCATCAATGGAGTAGTCGTCTGAGACGGTCCCCACGGTGGCTCCTCGCGTCGCAGCGGCGGCTTCTGTGCCTATTTCCAACGGGATACTCACAGCACTATCAGACGCTGCGCTCAGCGTAACTGTCACGACCGCGGTATCGTCGCTACTACCTTCGCGAAGTTGCTTGTCGTCAACGGTCAGGGTTATCGAGTTCAAGACTGCATGAGTCGAAACGGCCGTGCTCTGAACGTAGTTGCCCTTGTCCATGCTGAAGCCGGCATCGTCGGTGAAGCCCGCACGCACGGCAAGCACTCTCATGGCATCGCTCGACTGGATCGTGTAGGTCATACCGGTCGCGCCGCTGATGTCCTTGAACGTGTCGTCCGTGGTGTCAGTAGGTGTTGCCGTATCGTTCTCGTCTACGAGGTAACCCCACTGGTAAAGCACCGGCATATTGTTGTCGTCCGTTTCGTCGGCATCGCCATCGGAACCGTTGGCGAATGTCGTCTTGCCGTCGGCATCGGTAAAGGCGGAGGCATCTGCAACGGCAGCAGTCAGCATGGTGCCTACCGCTGGTGCCGCAGCGATAGGAGTCAGTGAATCTGGCTCGCCGGTATTAATGCTGACCGTGGTACCTGCAGGTGTCGAGTTCTCCTCGTCGCGCACCGTGATACTCAATGGGTCGGGATCCGTGTCTGTGTCGTCGCCGTCAGGCATCCCGTTGGCGTAGCCGGCGACTGCAGTCAAGTCGCCGATCGCGACCGTGATCGTGCCGGTGCCTTCGGCGATCGCGTCGCCTGCACCTGCGGTACTGTCATCGTCGGTGATCGTGATCGTGATCGTTCCGGAGGACATGCCCTTAGCGATCTCCACCACACCGCCGGTTAACCCCGTTGTTGTGAAGTCAGCGTCCGTAAATGCGGTGTTCCCCGTGGCGGCGGCCACCGTCAGCGGGATCTCCACGTTGGCCGTGGCCGGTGCGCTGAGCATAACCGTGATGACCACAGAGTCGTTGCCATTCTCGCCTTCACGCAACTCCATATCGGAGGCCTCGATAGTGACCGAATTCAGCACTCCGGCTGTAGCGGCGGCGCTGACCTCATCATTCGTGGCGAGCTCGACGTAGTTACCGTCGTCAATGTCGAAGCCGGCATCGTCCGTGAAACCGACTCGCACTGCCAAAACCTTCCCAGCGTCGGTTTGCATCACCATGTACTTCATCATGGTCGCACCGCTGATGGGCACGAACGTGTCGTCAGTAGTGTCGCCGTCGGTCGCTGGATCGTTCTCGTCTACGAGATAACCCCACCGGTACTCGATCGGCGAATTGTTGTTGACCGTCGTGCCGGACAGTCCGTCGGGGCCGTTTTCGAACGTCGTCTTGCCGTCGCCGTCGGTGAGGTCGCCGATAGCGGCGAACGAGGCCGACAACTCTTGGCCCACCGTCGGTGTCGCGTCGGAGAGCTCGACCGTCGTGCCGGCAGGAGCTGAGTTCTCCTCGTCGTACACCGTGATCGTCACGCTGTTGTTTGTTGCGTGGTTAGCGAATGTCTGCGCATCAGTTGCAGTCGGCTCGGTTCCGAGCGTGATTATGATCGTATGGGATCCCTCAGCTTCATCAGCGTCCCCATCGTCGAGGTCGTTGACGGTAACCTCAGCCGACACTGACGTATCGCCTGGCTGGATCGTCAATGTCAGATCCGAGTCGTTGTTGGTAACCTGCGTTTCCTCGTCAATGGCGTAGTCGTCGGCGATAGAGTTCGCGGCGCCTCGGTCGGCGGTGCCGGACAGCACCACTGGGACGTTTACACTCGCGACTGCGGCGGCGGTGAGTTCGACTGTAACCATCGCGGTGTTATCTCCGCTGTCGCCTTCCCGCAACGTCTTGTCGTCGACGCTGATGGAGATGGTGACGCTCTGCGGCGTTGTCTGAGCAGTAGCGTCCCTTGGTTGCAGCGTTGAGGTGCCAATGACGACGGCGAAGACTGCCGACAAAGCCAGCATTACGCCCACCGCGTACCTGATCCTAATCAGTGACGTAGAGATTTTCATCACGTCTCTTTTCCTTTACAAGCTTGACTTGTCGCCAGTCTGTCGTTAGCTGTTTTGATGTGCGCGTGAATCGAAGCAAGCGCGTGCCGTTTCGACTTACGCACAATCATCATACCAGTGTACACAAAAGCGCGCAATACATAGACGCGCCACTTTTCGCGGAGATTCTACAGGATTTGGGGTTGTCTGAACTGGGATTGAAAGGATTGGAAGGATTTAAGGATTTCGGTGCGGTTGGCGGCCTGGTGTGAAGTGCGGTTGTTTGAACTGTGATTTGCCCTGCATCCTTCGTTCGTTGGGCGGAAGCCCGTCATTCCGGCGGAAGCCGGAATCCAGAGGGGAAGGGGCAAGGGGAACGCAGGGGAGTCATACACGCCAATCCCGCGCAACACAACCACCGCTCCCTAGATTCCGGCTTTCGCCGGAATGACGATGTGGGCCTGCCCCTAGATTCCCGCCTGCGCGGGAATGACGACGGGGGTCTGCCCCGTACTCCGATGCGGGGCAACCACGTCAAACGACAATGTCCGCGTAAAGATCACGCCAGGAAGGATTCCATCTCTCGATCAACTCAATCTTCCAAGCCCGCTTCCACTCTTTGATGTTTTTCTCTCGCTCAATGGCATCTTGGATTGTTTCGTGCTCCTCGTACCAGACCAGAGTGTGAACGCCGTACCGCTTCGTGAAGCCATCCACGAAATCGTTCTTGTGTTCCCATACTCTCCGAACCAAGTCCGAGGTGACACCCACGTACAGAGTGCCGTTCCGTTTAGATGCCAGAATGTATACGTGACTCGATCGCATATTCAAAGATCACCATATTCTCGATTCCACTGGCACACAACCGCCCCTCCCCTCTTCCCCTCTGGATTCCGGCTTCCGCCGGAATGACGATGGAACGGGGTCACGATCGGTTCGAGTTTGTTACTGAGCTTCGTTAACCGCTCTAACCATCGCCGCTATATTTTCGGGATCATTCGCCATTCACTGAGGCACTAATCGCGAACATCTCTTTGACTATCTCTTTTATCTGAGGCTCGTATCGGGCACTTATCGAAGCTAGGTCGGGCAGAAAATCGTTCGCCGGCGGGGCATAGTCAAATGCGTCGTTAACTTCCTCGCGATACCGCGAATAAACGCGCCTGAAACGATCCAAGGCTTCTTGGAACTCAGGATTTTCTATCGGTTTTTGGCGCGGGCGCTGTGCGGTAGTCATTTTTGTCGTCTGGTTGTGTTTTTTGACGAAGCTGCGTCATACCTTGCTACACTGCCGATTCTACGATTCTGTCAGCAGTTCCTTCTGCAACGTTGAATGGGCAGGCTTGCAACCGACCGCGCTAGTGTCGAGATAGACAAGCCCGCTAGAAGGAAGGATCAGCGGTCCCATGAGGCGCGTTCGTCCTTCAGCAGGGAATTCACGTCCTCTGGTGTCTTGAATAGACGGTGCCCGGGCGCTTCGTTCAGAACATCGACCGCCGAACGGCGCGCTGAAACTGAGGCGGGACGTACCACAACGTCAACCGCTTCTCCCACTGGGAGCTCTTCGTTTACGATCTCGATCTTGCCGCCAGGCAATACCTTCGTCGTGATGTGCAACGTGTTTTGCATCATTCAAAACTTGTCCCGGGCTTGAACCGGGAGACTGCCCGTCCTAGTTCAAATATCAGGGAAAGAGCTTCAGCACCGCCACTGCGAGACTGACCGTAGCGATCATCACTCCTGTCAGCCTGACCGTCAATCGCAACTCCAACGCCTTCATCTCCGTGCGCAAATTGCCGTCCATCTCTGTCATGTCTTGGCGCAATTCCGCCATGTCTTGGCGCAGCTCCTTCACCTCTTCCCGCACGCCTGCCAAGTCGGCCTTTGTAGCGGACACCGCGATGTCCGCCTTTGTCGCGAACTCTTTCAGGTCCTCGGGCTTGACAACATCCCGGTCGACGGCGTTGCCGAGCGCGTTAACCACCGCCTCGGCCTGCACCTCGTCAAAGCCCGCGTCCTGCAGATCCTTGACCACTTTGTGGGTGTCGAAAGTCACACTAACCATTTGAACATCAGGGTACCACACGCCCACCTGCCCATCCTAGTTCAAATGTCAGGGAAAGAGCTTCAGCACCGCCACTGCGAGGCTGACCGTCGCGATCATCACTCCTGTCAGTCTGACCGTCAGCCGCAACTCCAACGACTTCATCTCCGTCCGCAAATTGCCGTCCATCTCTGTCATCTCGTGTCGTAGCTCTGCGATGTCCGCCTTCGTTGCGAACTCTTTCAGGTCCTTAGGCTTGACAACATCCCGGTCGACGGCGTTGCCGAGCGCGTTAACCACCGCTTCGGCCTGCACCTCGTCAAAGCCCGCGTCCTGCAGATCCTTGACCACTTTGTGGGTGTCGAAAGTCACACTAACCATTTGAACATCAGGGTACCACACGCCCATCATTCACAAGCCTCCCCACATCAATCGCCGAAATATCGGCAGATGTCGTCCCATCCGTGATCAACTCGGCTATCGATTTGCCTGTCAACGGACCGTAGTGAACGCCCTCCGACCAGTGCCCGGACGCGATGTAGACGTTGTCCCAACCGGGCGCAAGCCCCACGTAAGGCTTGCCGTCCGACGGCATCGGACGCAGGCACGCGGTCTGATGCGACACGACTGATCTGTCTATGCGGGGAGAGAGCCGCTGCACGCGCGGGATTATGAACTCCCAAGCGTAGTCCGACGGCACACGGTCGTAACCCTTACCGTCCTCTTTAGTCGCACCAAGAATCGTCGGCGAGAGACGCCGCGGGAAGATAACCCCACCATCATCCATGTTGTGCATCGTCACCGGAGGTTTCGGATGACCCTCACCGGTGTACATATAAAGAAGCTCCCCCTTCTGCGGCTCCACCGGAATCTCGTAACCCAACCAGCTATTCGCATCCTTCGACCAAGGCCCCATCGCAAGAACCACCACATCCGCCTCGATACTCGAGCCATCGGCGAGGACTACACCCTCCCCTTTCGCAAAGCGAAGGGGGACGCGGCGAGCGGAGCGAGAGGCAGGGGGATGCCCACCGCGCAGCACGTCATCCCCGCGCATCACCCCGCCTGACATACCCCGCTCGCTTTGCTCGCGCCCCTTTCGTCTCACGAAAGGGGCTATCCCCACAACTTCACCATCCACCAACCTTGCGCCACCCGTCTCAGCCGCCTTCAACACCGACTGCGTAAGCAACCGCGAATCAACCGACGGTTCGATAGATGTCAGACACGCACCCTCAACCTCATCACTCAACCAATCGCACACCGACCGCGCCTCTTCACCAGTCAGCCACTCGGCATCGAGACCATCCGCGACGCGATCCTCCATGAACTTTCTCGCCTCGTTGTAGCCAGATTCCGCAAACGTGCAGCGAAGATACGGCACCATGTCGTAGCCATGATCGATACCAGTGACCTCCGGCAACTCCTCAGCGAGCTCTGCATGAAGCTTTAACGAAGCACTCGAAAGCGCCAGCAACCCCGGATCGTTGGATCCCGAATACGGCGTCAACATCCCCGCCGAATACCCACTAGCCCCTGAAGCCACACCCTCGCGTTCGACAACGACGACATCCGAAACACCCGCCCGCGTCAAATAGTAAGCCGTCATGCACCCGATAATCCCACCACCAACAATGACGACGCGGGAAGTGGAGGTTGGAGAAGAAGCCAAAGTCATAGCGAGAAATTGTATCGCCACAACAACACGCCCCTTTCGTCTCACGAAAGGGGCGCGAGCGCAGGGAGCGGGGTATGCAGGGGTAGCAGTGTGGAGGTCTGCGTGATCGGACAGCGCGGCTGCCCGATCACCCCACCCGCCGGGCATACCCCGCGCACTCGCTCCGCTCGTGCGCGCCCCTTTCGCGGAGCGAAAAGGGGCAATATAAACGCATAGCATTGTAGCAATGAACATCGACCGAGCAGCCGGTATCGTCGAGTGCTGACACGCACCGGCTTTGCCGTCTTCGGATACCGCGAGTACCGACTCTTCTGGATCGCCGCCGCGTTCTCAAACGTCGGTATGTGGACCCTCGTCTACGGACGGCTATGGCTCATGCGCTCGCTGACCGAGTCGGAGATTCTGCTCGGATCCGTAACCGCCGCCACGATGGCGCCGGTGATGATCTTCTCGGTCTGGGGCGGCGTAGTCGCCGACACCGTCAACCGTCTCCGACTGCTGCGCTTCACCCGCTTCCTTTTCGCAATCGCCGGATTGGTGACCGCAGTACTGATAGCTACCGACACGATCGAAGCGTGGCATCTATTAGCTATCTCCGCTGTCACCGGCGTCATGCTGGCATTCGACATCCCCACCCGCGGCGCCATGGTGGCATCGCTGGTACCGAAAGAGCAACTGCCAAGCGCCATATCCCTCTACTCCGTAGTCTTTGGCGGCGCCGCGATATTGGGACCATCCCTCTTCCACCCCCTCGTATCCGCCGTCGGCATGGAAGGACTCTTCTTCATCGTCTCCGCCTCCTATGTACTTACCGTCCTGACACTGTTGCGCATGGACCACGAACCGCACTTCGCCGGGAGGGATGATGGGCGAGTGGCAGAAACAGTTGGCGGAGAACCTTTATCTAAAAAAGTACGCGCACGCGTACGCGACATGGTCGAGGGCATCAAGTTCGTCCGGCGCGAATCCGCCATCGCCGTCATCATCGGCTACGGCGTCATCATCGGCATCGTCGCAACGCCGTTGGAAACATTGCTTCCAGTGGTCACCCAAGAGGTCTACAACGGCGATACAGCAACCTACGGCCGCCTCCTCCTCGCCATCGGAATCGGCGGATTGGTCGGCACGTTCGGCATCACATTGATCGGAACGCGATCTAAGCCGCCGCTCTTTCTCGCACTCGGCGGAGTTGCGGTCGGCATCTGCTACATTGCGTTCGGCGCGGTCGACATGCTGATGTTCGCACTAGCCATCGCCGGACTGTTAGGCGGACTATCGGTAGTAAAAGGCACCATGAGCACCACCGTCGTCCAGACTCTCACATCCGACACCTTCCGAGGCCGCGTCATGAGCCTCATGAACTTCACCTGGGGCGCGCAAGCCTTAGGCGCGCTCGTAATGGGCACCCTCGCTCAACTCTGGGGCGCGCCCTTCGCCTTCATCGTCGCCGGCATCGCCGCCATCATCGCAACTCTGGCCGTCTGGCAACTGGCGCTGCGGCGGTTGTAAGACGAATTGATGTATCCTAAACAATTGAGAGAGAGAAAGACCGAAAGGAAAACTCATCATCTCAAGAGGCCGGAGGGGGATCGCAGGTGTATTTAAGCCTAACTGCGACCTGATTACGCTTGTCAGGCGACCTCCGGCCACCTCAATCCTAATCGC
>DAOUJE010000090.1:0-38652 GCA_034423055.1 Dehalococcoidia bacterium
CGTACTTCATTCAATTGTGCTTGCTACGTCTTAAAAGGTTTGCGCGCAACCCGTCTCGACGCGGCGATTCTTCGTGTTCGAGGCGCCCGTTTGACGCCTTGGTTGTTATATTAGCACGGGTGTTGTGCGAGAGTCAAATGTGAACTAGGATGTTGAGGATTGGGGATGATGCGAAGGATGGGGAGATTCCTCGCTGCGCTCGGAATGACAGGGTAGGGATCGGAATGACAGTGCGAGGGGATCGGAATGATGTGAGGGCGCGGGTTTACGGGGTGGGCATCCCCCTGCGTTCGCTGCGCTCCGCGTCCCCCTTCGATTCTCGAAAGGGGAGATTCCTCGGCTGCGCTCGGGATGACGGGGTGGGCATCGGAATGACAGGATGAGGGGATCGGGATGACAGGGTAGGGATCGGGATGGCAGGGGAGGGCCGAGAATGGCAGCGCGAGGGGCTGGGAATGATGTGAGGGCGCGGGTTTACGGGGTGGGCATCCCCCTGCGTTCTAGTGTCGGTCTTTTGGGCTCCGCGTCCCCCTTTGTCCTTCGGACATTTCCCCCACTAGTGGGGGCAACCCGGCCGCACATCCGCCCTGGTTGCCCTCGTCCGTGCCCTCTGGATACCCGCCTGCGCGGGTATGACGGGGGTTTGGCGCGGGAATGACGGGTAGGGAGAGGGGATGCCCTGTCCCGCCGGGCATACCCCGCGCACTCGCTTCGCTTGTGTGCGCCTCTTGCGCTTTGCGAAGGGGGCGGGTGCTAGTCGTTGCCGGCGGCGCCTACGGTTCCTGCCCATGCTCCTACGGCCATCATTCCGCCGTCTACGTTGATGTAGGAGCCGGTCATGAAGGAGGCTTTGTCGGATGCTAGGAATAGCATGACGTTGGCGATGTCTTCGGGTTGGCCGATGCGGCCTATGGGGTGGGTTTTGGCGGAGTTGATGAGGCCCTGTTCGATGTCTTCGCCGGTGCCTTCGAGGGCTTTCCAGACCATGGGGGTGTTGATGGTTCCGGGGTTCACGGAGAGGACACGGATGTTGTCTTTGGCGAAGTCGATGGACATCTGGCGTGTGAGGGAGAGGTCACCGCCTTTGCTGGCAGCGTATGCGGATACGAATGGCATGGAGAGGAGTCCTTGGACGCTGGCGACGGAGATGATGACGCCTCCGCCGCGTTCTCGCATGGATGGTACGGAGTATTTGGCCATTAGGAAGCGGCTGCGGAGATTGATGTTAATGATGCGTTCCCACGCCTCTTCGGGGAGGTCGACGGCATCGACGTAGGATGACGGTGGTTGTATGCCGACGTTGTTGATGACGATGTCGATGCCTCCGTAGGCGTCGATGGCGGCATCGGCGGTTGCTTGGCAGCCTTCGATGGTTCCGGCGTCGGCGGAGATGTATTGGGCGGTTGCGCCCTGCCCTGTCAGCTCTTTGGCGAGGGCGTTGCCGGCATCGTCGTCGATGTCCATGATGGTGACGCTTGCGCCGGCGTTTGCGAAGGCGCGGGATACGCCGCCTCCGATGCCGAGTGCGCCACCGGTGACGATTACGGACTTTCCGTCGTATTGGGGCATTTTGGTTGCTCCTGTTTGATGTTGAACCGTGATCCCGTATCGGAGTACGGGACAAGCTTATGTGATTTTAATGATGGGGTGTGGTGGTGTGTATGACCCCCTGCGTCTCGCTTCGCTTGACGCGTCCCCCTTTTGCTGACGCAAAAAGGGGAGGGCGGGTCACAGGCCCGCCCCTACCGGTTGGCGCGGAGGGGGTAAACCCTACCCCATGGCGACCCCGATCACCCTCACCCCCGGATCAAGTCCGGGGCAGGCTCTAGCCTTCTCCCATCGAGGGAGAGAGGATGCGCTGCCCTGCCGCCCCGGGCATGCCCCTGCGATCTCGCTTCGCTCGCTCGCGTCCCCTTTCGGAACGAAAGGGGACGGTTGGTGCTTTTCGTGTATTCGTTTGCAGGCTAGAATCAAGGTAGATGAGGGTTTTTATTTGCGAAGCTGGAGAAAGAGAGTGTTGCGATGAAGAGGATTACTGATTGGATCGGTTCGCATAAGCCGCTGGCGGTGGTTATCGCTGCGGTGATTGTTATTCCAGGTGCGGCTGTGGCGTGGTGGTTGGGGTCGCCGCTGTTCATCGATAAGACGGTGGACGAGGAATTTCCGGCGTTGGTGAATGCGGTGATGCCGACGGGGATGGAGATGGTGGAGGCGCAGGCGACGATGGAAGCGGCGATGGATAATCCGACGGAGGTCGAGGAGGAGATGATGGAGGCGATGGGCGCGATGCTGGCTCCGGATGCGGTGAAGGTTGGTCAGTTCCGCGATGGCGACTCTTTTCACAGGGGGAGCGGAAGCGCGACCATCTACGATCTCGGAACTGACGGTTTCGTGTTGCGTTTCGAGGATTTCAACGTGATCAACGGCCCGGACCTGCGAGTGTTGCTGACGACGCATCCGGATCCGATGAGTCGAGGCGATGTTCATGCAGATGATGTGACGTACGTTGAGCTCGGGAAGTTGAAGGGTAATATCGGAAACCAGAACTACCCGATTCCCGATGATGTGAACGTGGACGATCAGCACAGCGTGGTCATATACTGCAAACCGTTCCAAGTGGTGTTCGCGGTGGCGCCGCTGTCGATCAATTAGTAGGCGGCGTACTTTATTTTTCTGGTTTCCCGCCCCGTATCGGAGTACGGGGCAGGCCCCGCGGGAATGACGGTCTTTTTCACGGAGTGATGGTCTTTTTCAAAGGTATCGCTTTCGCGGAAATTACGTTATCCTTCGCGGGAATGATGTTCGGGAAGGCAAGGAATAGAAACGATGGGTAATAGGTCCGCAGATGTAATCGTTGTCGGGCTTGGTGCACACGGCAGCGCGTCGGTGTGGCAGTTGGCGAAGCGCGGGATGTCGGTGATCGGTTTCGATGCGTTTACTCCGCCGCACACGCTGGGGTCGAGTCATGGAGACACGCGGGTGATTCGTCAGATCTATGCGGAGCATCCGGACTATGTGCCGATCATGCTGCGAGGGTATGAGATTTGGCGCGAGTTGGAGGAGACGATCGCAGAGCGTGGCGAGGGTGAAGAGTTGCTGCGGATCGTTGGCGGTTTGACGGTAGGGCGTGCGGAAGCTGAGAACATCCAAGGTGTGAAACGGGCGGCGGAGGCTCACGATATGGATCTTGAGATTCTGGATGCGGCGGAGATACGGCGTCGATGGCCGCAGTTTCAGCCTCGGGACGATATGATCGGCGGGTTTGATCCGATGTCGGGGGTATTGTTCCCGGAGAAGTGCGTTGCTGCGCATTTGGACTCGGCAGTCAGCGAGGGTGCGGACCTTCGCTACAACGAGCCGGTCAGGCGTTGGCATCCGGATGGTGAAGGAGTGAGGGTATTTACGGATCACGGGGAGTACACGGCTGACCAGATCGTGTTTTCGGCCGGGGCTTGGAATCCGGGGTTTTTGTCGAAGTTGAAGTTGCCGTTGAGGTTGGAGCGGCAGGTGCTGTTTTGGTTCGAGCCGGCTAGCAGTCCTGAACTGTTTCGTCCGGAGAATTGTCCGAACCACTCGTGGGAGTACAAGTCAGACCACGGCTTGTATGTTCAGCCCGACTTTGGCGGTGGTGTGAAGACTGCGTTCCATCATGGCGGAGAGATGTTTGATGATCCGGTGGATTTGGATCGAGCGGTTCGTGAGGATGATGAGAGGTCGTTGAGGTGTGCGATTTCGCCCATCCTTCCGCAACTGAACGGACGCAAATTGAGGTCGGCTGTTTGTCTGTACACGGACACGCCGGACTACCACTTCTTGCTGGACTGGCATCCTGGGCACAAGAACGTGATCATTTGCAGTCCGTGTTCGGGTCATGGCTTCAAGTTCTCGGCGGTCATGGGTGAGATCGTGGCGGATATGGTGACTAAGGGCGAAACAGGTTACGACACGCCGCTTTTCGGGATTGAACGTCTGCTTTCTGAGGAATCTCAATCTCAGTGTCCTGACGACTAACTTAGAATCAATCGAGTGCGTCAACGGCGCGACATTTTGCACAACAGCGGATCAATCCGAGAGAGAGAATGAAATTGAGGTCGGTGAAACGATATCTTGGCGGTACGCTGGCAGTGGCGATTCTGGCGTTGCCATTGATTGTGGTGGCTTGTGGCGGCGAAGAAGTGGTTGAAGAGGTTGCAGAGACGATTGAGTGGGGTTATTCGGGTGCAGGCGGCCCGGAGAACTGGGCATCGATATCTGAGGAGAATGCGAGCTGCGGCGACGGGGTACAGCAATCCCCGATCGACATCACTGGATACCAGCAAGCGGGCGTTTCGCCACCGTTGTCGTTTTCTTATCGCAAAGAGGCGGAAAGCGTTACCAATACTGGACACAGTATGTCCGTGAAGTATCCGACTGGCAACCGACTAGGGTTCGGGGAACGAACTTACCAGCTTGAAACAGTAACTCCACACACACCGAGCGAGCATCATGTTGACGGCAAGTCGTATGCGTTGGAGCTTCAGCTGTTGCACAGCCAAGTTTTCGGTGATGTTGCGGTAGTGTCGCGGTTATATGACATTGGGGAAGCCGACCCGTACATTCAAGAGATTCTCGACAACGACCCTGAAGGAATCGGTTCCAGCTTACTCACTGGTGGTCTAAACGCCCGGGATCTGATGACGGGGGACTTAGGTTATTACTCGTACAAGGGGTCGATGACGACACCGCCATGCGCGGAGCCGGTCGACTGGTTCGTGATGCTCGAGATCAGTACGGTTTCACAGGCGCAGGTCGATGCGTTAAAGGCGATCACGGGGGACAACAACCGACCGCTGCAGGCACTAGGTGGTCGTGAGGTGTTTACGTCGGGGTCGCGGACGGGGCCGTAGGGTTACATGGCCTGATTAAGGCTTGGGTCGTTTTCTCGGCTAGAGCATCCCCGCGAAAGTCGCTTCGCTCTTTCGTGCCCCCTTCGCTTCGCGAAAGGGGCGTTTAGGTTGTAATTTGTTGCTAAACTTGCGTTCTATTGCGCGGCGTGAATTACCCTCAATCACCTTAGCCGCGCGATTTTCAGGAACGCATAGTTGTCAACCACACACTCCGAATCGGTCGAAGTCTCATCGTCGGGGCATAGCGTGGCACATTCCGGCCTTGACGAGCGGGATGACGAGCAGTCGCTAGGCTTGATGATCGGCATCTCTGCTGGTCACGGCATCAAGCATTTCGGTCAGGGCGCGCTGTTGGTGATGATGCCGTTCATCCGGTCGACGTTCGCCATTGGTGACGTTGCGTACGGCACGTTGTTTGCGATCAGTTCCATCTCATCTGGTATCGCAAATGTGCCTGCTGGGATGTTGGCGGACATGTATCGGAAGCGTGTGGCTTGGTTGCTGACGATCAGCATGTTGATGGTGGGTGCGGGTTACTTTTTGATCGGGATCAGCCCTTGGGTCTGGTTGATTGCGCTGGGGATCGCGGTCGTGGGTTTCGGCACGAGCATGTGGCATGCGCCGGCTTTCGGTACGTTGGCGGCGCGGTATCCGAGACGGCGCGGAGTTGCGATGTCGGCTCACTTGACGGGTGCGCAGATCGGGAATACCGCGAGTCCGGCGATCATCGGTTTCCTACTCGGCGGTGCGATCGGGAGTTTCGAATTTTCTGGTTTCGATTGGCGATGGGTGGCGATCGGTGTGTCGGTCCCGATGTTTCTTACCGCGATTGCGGTCCTGTGGCGGTTCAAGACGGCTGGCGCTGAGGCGGAACACAACTTAGATCTGACGGAGTATCTGGCTTCGGCTAGGCGGTTGTTGACGAACTTCAGGGTGCTTGGGCTTGTCAGTCTGGGTGCTTTCCGGAGTGCGGTTCACACGTCGTTCCAAGCGTTCATCGTGGTTTACATGAAGGAGACGCTGGAGATGTCGGCGTTCACGATCGGTTGGCACGTTTCACTGCTCACGTTTGCGGGGATCGTGTCGACGCCAGTGATGGGTTGGTTGTCGGATCGTATCGGGCGCAAGCCGGTGATATTCGTGGCGATGGCATCAATGGCAGCGTTGGTTTTCCTGCTACTTCCGATTAGCGATGGGATCGGTTTCACGATTGTGTTGGGATCGCTCGGTTTGTTCTTTTTCTCGGTGATGCCGATAATCACGGCGGCGACGATGGATCAAGTCGAACGCGGATCGGAAGGCTCCGCCACGGCGTTGATTTTTACAGGCGGATCGGTAGTTGGCTCGTTGTCGCCGATTCTCGCGGGGAAGATATTTGAGACGAACGATTTCGAGGGGATCGTGATTTACTGCGGGGCGATCGCAGCGGTTGGCGCAGTGTTGGCGTTGATATTGCCGATGCGGCGGCTTGTGAGTTAGCGCGAAAGGGTCTTCGGCTGGATGAGTGCCATCAATGTCGCCGATCCTTGGACGAGTGGTGCGGTTGCAGTTTCGATTAATGCGACCGCGCCAGTCTTGAGTTCGGTTGCTCCTAAACGATTGACACCGATGAGGTATCCGGGGAGGAATGAAAACGTTGGGTCGTGGCCAACAATGGCGTAGTTTCCAGTGCCGTCTAGCGATCCGAGGAGGTCCATCGTTTCTTCGGGGCCATAGTGTGCAGAGAGACGGTCATCAATCTGTGGTTCGCCCCATCCGGTTTTTTCGCAGAGAATCTCGGCGGTTTTCAGTGCTCTGGCGTAGGGGCTTGAGATGACAGTGACATCGCCGGAGACGAGGGCTTTTATCGCGTCTGAGGATTTGGCGATGCGGCGAGCGCCTTTCGCGGTCAGTGGTCGCTCGCTGTCGTCGGGCCACTGTCGGGGATCGGCATCGAATGCTTTGCCGTGGCGAATAATTAGCAGTTTCATCGCGTTCCAACTCAGAGATTTTGCTCGTTTTGCTTTGTTATGTTAACGCCAACGCTAGCCGATCCAGTGGGCTGGACGTTGCGCGGCGTGAGCAAATTTACGTACCATCGACTACCAAAACTCGATGCATTTCGGCTCTAATACACTCGATTCCGACAGTCAACGAGGCACGAACGCCAAACGTTTCATCCGCGCGACAGCAGCACTAGTTATCGCGTCGGGATTGATAGCACTCAGTGTTGTCACGACATCGATACACATCGGCGAGGAAGTCTTTGGGCAGAGGACGCTGGCAGGATGTGAAGAGCCACCGGTAGAGCCGCGCAACGTCGAGTTGTATAAGCATGATGGCGGCATCTTGGTGCAATGGGATGCGTGCCCAGATCATCGGTATGACATTCGATGGCGAGACGCAACCCAACCAGTTGATGATCCGCAGGAGTGGCCGACAGAGACAAGTGCTGGACGCATCGGCGAGTTCGACATCACTGGCTTGGTCAATGGTCGGCAACATATCGTTCAACTCCGACCTACTTATTTCTACGACAACCGATTCGATGCTGGTTCGTGGAGCGACGACTACCTCGCTACGCCTCGGCGATGCACAGATCTGCCCGAAATTCCGACCGATGTGCGGATACTGCCTGGCGATTCGATTCTTACAGTGACATGGAACCGTTGCACCGGGTCCGAGTCCCATATCCGGTGGCGGACTGTTGTCGATGGGATTGGAGATGATTGGTCAAGTCCGATTGATGTGGGCAGTGTATCGACCTACGAGATCAGCAATCTAGAGAACGGCACTGAATACGACGTTCAGGTGCGCTCCGCATCATCGCGTTCGGGGCCATTTAAGAAATCGGACGGCGAACCTTATGCAACAGCTTGGAGCGCGCCCATCAACAGTTCTCCCACATCGGTCTGTCCGGCCGGGACGCCCGTAGTGCCCAAAGAGTTCGTTGTAGTGTCTGGAAACGCCGAATTGTTCGCTACCTGGCGGCCTTGCCCGGGCCACGGCTATCAGTTGGCGTACCGCCAACGCCGCGATCCGAATCCCGGCTGGCCGTCGTCAGGTGATTGGATCGATGTGGACATTGACGGGCACAGGATACGAAATCTGGACAATGGAACTCGATACGAGGTGCGTATCCGTAGCAGGCTCGAGGCAGAGGCCAGTTCCGCCACCGGCAGCTACGTCGCTACGCCTCAGCGACCATTGGACAACAACCGTCCGCCCCGCTGGGAAAACGTTCCTCGGAGCGTTTCACTGGTTGAAAACCGAAACTACGACCACCCGATAGCAACGATCGAAGCGGCAGACCCGGATCGTGGGGATGCGATCCGTTACGAGATCGTCAAGCCGTTCCCGGCGCCCGAAATCTTCCCATTCGCGATGAACGCCCGGGACGGCGAAATATACCTCTACGACAAACTCGACTATGAGGTCATCGAAGAGTACCAGTTCAATGTGCGAGCAGTTGACGTTTCGGGTGCCGAGATTGAACGCGAAATCCAGATCGAAGTGGTCGACGCGGAGGGGCCTACGCCGCCGATTTTCAACCGAGTGTGTTCAACTGACACTGGTGTGACGGTGGCATGGGGCCGCAACAACAGCAAGTACAGCTACGAGCTTCAACGGCGACCGGGATCAGCAGATGCTAATCGCCCGGTATGGATCGATACACCAGTTGACACCGATCTGGACTTGCCGAGCAACACTGACTGGGTTTTTAGAGTTCGAGCGGTAGACAAACTGACCAACGAACAGAGCAAATGGTCTTCCGAAGAGGGGGTGTTCGTTGGCGGCGTGGCTAACAGCGCACCCGAGTTCAGGCGCGATTCGTACGAGTTTGAAGTGATCGAAGAGCAACCTGAAGGAGTGCATGTCGGTTTCACTGTGGCTAACGATCCGGACCGATTTTCTTCGCTGCGCTTCCAGATAGTGGAGTCAACACCTGAAGATGCTCCGTTCGCAGTCAATCCCTTCACCGGTATCCTCACTACATCTGATCGCTTAGATTTTGAGGTCCAAAACACTTACTCGCTCGTGATACGCGCGACTGACCTGTGTGGTGCCAGCGATTACGTGGACGTGACCATTGCGGTGCTCGACGATCCGAACATCGATGCCACGCCGCTCGTTCCTAGCGCGCCATCAATCATCGCCAAACACGATCAAGTAGTCGTCTTGTGGCCAACTGATCACTACCCGGTTTACGACCTCGACTGGCGCAAGGTCAACGAGGATTACCGCTCGCGTCCAGAAGACGCGGACGCTACAATGCCGCGCATCGTCGATCTGCCGGATCCTGACAGTTCCTACGCTTTCCGATTGCGTCGCGTGAATCAACTCGGCGAGCCGGGCGAGTGGTCGCCTGAGACGATTGTCGATACCAACGTGCCACCACCGACCATAGATCCTGTTGAAGTTCCGCGGCAAGGCCAGGTTTTAGGCGGTGCGGAGATGTACTTACCCGGCATCACGCTCAAAGGTGGGCAGACGGCTCGATTGGGCTTCAACATGTTCGGCATCGACGGCCTTCTCGACAACTCGTTGATCAATCGCCGTGACGTAACCGCGTTGTGGCGTGTCAGCGATGGCGACCTGTCTGATGATCGCGGTCGAGTGGCATCCTACACTGCTCCAGACAATGAGGGGGTGTACAAGATATCGATTGTTGTTAAGCAGACAGTACCAGGCGGCACCAAGCAATACGATCTTGAGACTGTGGTCCACGTCATCGGTTCGAATCGCTTAATCAAACCGTTCCAGCACAGCGATGAGGTCCCGCGCAATTTCGAGGTCAACGATGTCACCTACGGCGCGATCTCGTACTTCCAATCCAAAGAGTATCGTCCGCCTGAGGCGTCAAAGGCGCTGTTCAAAGTTCGCGAAGGATCAATACCGAGTTACGAATGGATCGGCGTTCACATTGCGCCGGGTGAGTCCGCGTCTGCACTACAGAACCAACTTGAGGGATATACCGCTATCGGAGACATCTTCACCTCGCAGTTCGTCTCCAAGGACGGTGCGCCGATTATCAACATGTCGTTCATCAGCAGTGCCGCGATCTGTTTGCCAGTTCCGGCAGAGTGGACCGAGCAGCTGCAATCTCTTATGGTGATGCGAATCGCGCCTGACGGTGCCTTGGCGATGACGAATCTGCCCGTGCGGTTCCAACCAAACCCGGATTTCATCGATCCGGCATTGGTTTGCGGACATTCCGAAGTCTTTGACGGACAGATGTTCTTAGGCATCGCCAATGAAGATATTGTGATGCCCACGCCGACTTCGACTCTGGTTCCGACCGATACGCCCGCCGTTACTCCGACGATCGAACCGACGGCTACTCCGACTGACACTCCAACTCCGACACCAACTCCCAAGCCTACTGCGACACACACGCCAGCACCAACAGCGACACCTACGAACACTCCGAAGCCAACTCCCGATATGTCTTCGGCAACAGTGATCAGCACTTTGACACCGACTCCGACACCCGTGCCACCTACACCGACGCTCACACCAACTCCCGAGCCTACTGCGACGAACACTCCGACGCCGACATCAACACCTACGAACACTCCGATGCCGGAACCCATCGCGACCGCACTATCTACCGAACTGCCAACATCTACTCCAGCACCGAGGGACGCTCCCGCGTTGGTTGTGAAGACAGAGCCTACGGCGACTGCCACCGCGACGCAGACACCTGCGCCGACAGCGACGCCTGAACCGAGTCAGACGCCAGTCTCGACTGTCGCGCCGCCGACGCCTCGGCCGACTGCTGAACCTGAACTGCCGAGTGACGACCTGGAAGACGCGGAAGCACCGCTTGACACCGACGATGGCGAAGAAGGGGTATCGGTTTCGTTGATTGTCGTCACGGTGATTGCATTCCTGATCTTAGGTGCGGCAATCGCCTCATACATCGTCTACAACAATCGGGTGCGACAGCAGTTGGCAAGGGATCCAGCACCTGAAGAGGTTCCAACTGGAGACAGTGATCGAGAAATTGTGCCCGAAGGCGAAGATGATCCTGAGAATGATGACGACAACGGCGACGATGAGAGTCCGTACGACACGTTGCGGTACGGCAGGTAGACGCTGTCCGAATTGCTATTTACGGCGCGCCGTAAACCGCTGATTATTGCGGTGTCGCTTTGCTATGTTTACGGCATTGAGTTTCGCTCCACGTCACGGATAATCTGCCATCGAACGAAAATAGGGCCGATGAAACATACTGTCTCCATCCAATCTTGGCGTGCATCAGCTCGCTCGAAAATCAAGAATTTGTCGGTGTTGTCGGCGGTTGCGTTTGTGGCGATCGCGGCGGCCAGCGCTGGGTTGCTCTGGCTCGCGTCGGATGGCAACGAGCACGTGCGTGCCGACCATTCTCAGACTCCAAGTCACTTCGAGGTAGTCCCGGGAAACTCCCGGCTACACGTCTCATGGCGACCAGACGCGGGGCACACGTATGAGCTGCGCTGGCGGGATGGAGATACTGTCGCATCCAGCTGGAACGAGGTCAGAGATGTCGGCAGGTATCGATTCGAGATTACCGGCCTGGCGAACGGCACGGAATACGACGTTCAAGTTAGAGGAATGGCAGAACACCCCTCCGCCTCATCCCGAGGCACTTGGAGCGATTGGACGAGGATTAAGTCCGCCGAGCCGCGGGCGCTTGCAGGATCAAGTAACGATACTCCCTCCTGGCGCACAACGGAGGATAGTGTCTCGGTGGAGGAAAACCGTGAGTACCTTGATGCTATCGCAACCTTCGAGGCTATCGGAGGCGATACCAACGACATAGTCAACTACGAGATATTGGAGCCGGTTCGCGGCCCGTTTGCGATGAACGCCGAAAGCGGCGATGTTTATGTATACGAGCGGTTGGACTTCGAACAGAACGAGGAGTACACCATCGAGGTCGCGGCGACGGACCTGGGCGGAGCATCGGTTCGGCACACACTGACAATCGAAGTGGTTGACCACGAAGGGCCGCCGGTTCCAACTGTGACACAGGTATGCGCTGGCAATGCACGGGCTTTCTTGGTATGGGAGCAAAGTAACAACTCCACATACCACGTTCAGTGGACGCCATACGAAGACGGCAACCCCAGCTACAGCGTCGCCGATTCTAGGAACTTGAAGGGCATCGACTCTGATCGAAGCGTTGTCGAAAATCTGACTAACGCGATCGAGTGGGTGTTCAGACTACGAGCAATAGATAAGACGACTCTTGAGCAATCCAAGTGGTCAGCAGAATATGTGGTCAGACCTTCGATAAATGAGGATCGGGCGAACACCCCACCGACGTTCCGTCAGGACGACTACAGCTTCGACGTTCGCGAGGAGCAAGCGGCGGGGCTTCAAGTCGGATCAGTGTCGGCTACCGATGTGGACCCATATTCATACTTGACTTACTCCTTCGCTGAAACCGACCCGCCAAACGCGCCGTTTGAGATCAATGAGGCTAGCGGCCTGATAACCACCACTGACCAACTGGACTACGAAGCGGTCACAGCCTACAACTTAACTGTTGCGGTCAGAGATCTCTGCGGATTTGAAGCCAGGACAAACGTCGAGGTGACTGTCACGAACGCCATCGAGGTGGGTGTTCCGGCAACAACCTCACTAGCACCGGCGGTCGCTGTTGGACACGAGCAAGTTGTGGTCTACTGGAACAATTTCACGGATTTCAAATACGATCTCGACTGGCGGCGTGTGGATCAGCGGTATCAACTAGAGCCGAAGGACGAAAGCGCGTCCTCGCCGAGAGTAGTGGAGATTGACGATCCTGAAGTGCAATACGCGTTCCGAATCCGTGCTCGCAACCTGCTCGGACAAGTCGGCGAGTGGTCGCCGGAAACGGTCGTAACTCCACTGGCCGAGTCACCAACAGTGCTACCCGTTGAAGCCCCCGAGGGTGTGTTGCTAGGCGACGCAGTTCCATATCAGGGATACCTCAATCTTCGCAAAGGACAAGATACGCTGGTCGGTGTGAACCTGTTCAATATCGACGGCGGCCTTGAAAACTCGCTGTTCGACCGCGATGATGTCACCATGCACTGGACCGCTTCGATCGGCGACCTTGACGATCCGGAAGCCCGCTCCACCATCTACAGGGCTCCGCATCGCGTTGGCGATTTCGCCATCCGTGTGACGATTTCACAGGCAGTTCCAGGGGAGCCGGTTCAGATTCGATTACGCATCCCAGTGCGCGTCATCGGTGAAGGCCAAGATGTGCAGATATTCACCGGCGATCAACCACCTCCGAGTGAAACGGCATATCGAGGCGAAGATTACAGCGTTGCGACCTACGATCGTGGCGGGCGGTTTGATGTTGCGGATACTCAGGGAGCGTCGCTCATCGTGCCGGCGGTGTCGATACCCACTCGCGATTGGATCGGCATCCGACTCGTCGAAGGATCTGAGGCAACGATTTTGCAACAAAATGTGCGCAGATTCGATACTATCGGCAACTGGTACGAAACTGCATACGTATCGTCCGATCATCTGCCGTTGACCGGGCTGGTCTTCACGCCAGCGGCAGAGGTATGTCTGCCCGTCCCGAGCGAGGCAGTATCGTCATTGGACGAGACCGAAATCATGCTGCTGCTCGACAACGGCGCGCAACAGCTCCTCAACTCGCCAACTCGTCAACCCGCAGTTCCCGCAAACAACTTCCCCGCGCAAGTATGTGCAAAGGCTGGCACGTTCGACGGGCTGATCTTCTTGGTGCAACCACATGCGCCGGAACCGACGGCAACACCCGCACCGCCAACCGCTACTCCCACGCCAACTGCTGAGATAATCTCGCCAACCGTCCCTCCGACACCGGTCGACACGCCTGTCCCTCCCCCGGCACCAACCGCCGTGGTGTTCCCGCCAACGGAAACTCCCATTCCGACTGACACGCCGACACCAGCACCGACCGACACACCCACGCCTATACCGACGGCAACTGACACGCCGACACCAGTACCCACTGACACGCCCACGCCTATACCGACGGCAACTGATACGCCGACACCAGCACCGACCAATACGCCAGTGCCAACTGCCACACACACACACACTCCAGAGCCGACCAGCACGCCGACACCGACTGCGGAACCGACGCGTACGCCAACGCCGACTAGCACTGCGACTTCAGTGCCCACCAACACGCCAACGACCGTGCCAACTGACACTCCAACACCAATACCGACCATTGCGCCACCGATTGTTGAGGACGAAGAACCGTCAGCAACTGGCTGGATCATGGCGATCGTGGTTTTGGCACTACTAGCGGCCGGTATTGGTGCTGGTGCGATGATCTACAGCTCACGCGTGTCGCCACCTGACACCAGTGGTGAAGATTCACCAGATGAATCAGAGCCTGACGATGATTCGCCCGACGATGATGACGGACCGTCAAGTGAGGATTACGAGGCGCTACGGTACGACGCGCCGAGGGGCGGCTGATTGACCGGAAGGGGCGACACCAGAGTGCTCAATAACTGAGGGAAATGGTCGGGGAGCCGGGATTTGAACCCGGGACCTCTTCGTCCCGAACGAAGCGCGCTACCAAGCTGCGCCACTCCCCGATCTATACGTTGCTGGCTAACCTCGATTATACGTTTAGGGACGCAACCGATATTGTTGGGCATAGGCTAGCCGATCAGGTGGCAAAGTGTGCATTGTCGGGCATCCTCGGGGTGCAGGCGCGTGTTGCCCCCGCAAGTAGTTGGGGATTTGCCCCGCGAACCATCTTGGGCGAACGGTCTTGGATTTGCGCCACTGCCGCTGGTCACGACAGGGGGCGATATGACCGTTGTAGTGTAGACAGGCATGTTACCACTACTACCCTTTTCCGCTGACGGCACCCCCTTCAATTCCCCCTCGGGGAGGGGGAGTGAAAGGGGCCGTCTATCGTCGGGGGACACCTAAGCATTTGCAGGCTCGGAGTAGTTCGAGCATTCGGGCGTAGTCGATTTTTCCGTCTGTGTAGTCTTTTAGGACTTGCCCGAATTCTTGTCGTGTGACGTCACCGTCGCCGTCGGCGTCGTAGTTGGTGACGAGGTCGGACTGGGGTGTTGGCGTGGGGGGGATGGGAGTAGCCGTGGGGATTGGCGTAGGTGTGGGTATTGGCGCGGGCGTGGGGGATGGATTCTGGTTTGGAGAATTGCCGCCGAACAGTGACACTAGCGGAACCGGGGTGGCTGTCGGAGTCGTGTCGGCTCGAATACCCCAATCGGGGTATTTCAACCCACACCCATCATCATCTGCCGGGCACGTGGCAACTCCAGGGAATGGAGTAACCATTCTCTCAAACCAGTTCGGCCCTGTTGGTGTTGGTGTGGCTGGTTTGGGTGTTGTTTCGGCTGTGGCGGTTGCAGCGGCTTCCGCGTACATAGTTGCGAATGCCTTTGCTGTTGCGATTGCCGGTTCGGGGGCTGTTCGCTCGGCGGTGGCTATTAGCTTGGCCCAGGCAGTTGCAGCGGCTTTGGGCCTATCGTGTATTACGACTTCCGCAATAAATCTTGATTTTAAGTCTGATGTTGCGGTCTTTTCTACTTGGGCTGTTGCTTCTGCTCGCGCTGTTGCGACGCGCGCTACGATCTTTTCGAATGAGGTTGGCGTTGGCGTGCGTGTCGGCGTGGGTGTAGGAGCGCACGGGTCGTCTGGGGAGTGGTCGGGGTGCAACCTCGTAGTTGGGGTTGCAGTCGGACATGATCCACCAGTAGGTGTGGAAGTGGGTGTTGGAGGACACCCAGGGTCCAATGGTATGTTGCGTCGATTCGTTGCGGCGAGAGACGTATCGCAACCACTGTTGGGAGTAGCTGTTGGAGGTGCTGGTGCTGGTGTGTTGGTAGGGGATGCATTTCGCCGTGGGACAAGTCGCGTGACGGGTGTGTTAGTTGGCGTGGCGGTTGGAGGTTTTGGTGTGGCGGTTGGATTTCGTCGTTTTGGTATTTTTATGCATTCCCACTCGACACCGTCGAATATCCATCTGCCATTGCAAGTTGGTCTCGGTGTTGGTCTGATGCGCGTGGGTGTCGGAGTCGCGGTAGGTCTGACACGCGTCGGGCGTGCGGTTGGTCTGACCCGCGTTGGTGGCGGCGGGGTTGGTCGGGCTCGTGTCGGAGCTACGGTTGGCGGTTTCTGAGTTGCGGTCGGGCGACGGGTTTCTGGCGTTGCCGTGGGGTCTGGGTAGTATCTGCAAACCCGCTCTTCCATATGAGTCTCATCGTTGTATTCGTAGGTGCATTTGACTGCGGCTTGAGCTTGCTGGGTGCCGGAGATCCATAGGATGGTGATGGCGAGCGATATTACAACGACCAAGATTAGCGGCAGCTTCCACATTGGGTACCCCCTTGCGGCAAAAACAGTGAGCGTCTTGCCAGAGAAGCCACGAACCCGTTCGGGTCAACCGCGAAGGGGGTGTGACACACGCTACCTGTTTATGGAAACGACCCGATTGCTCGGTTCGTAACTTCCTTGGCAACATGAAAGAGTATCACAATGTAGGGCTACGTGTACGCTTTGGTGATAGCGTTGTGAAGACGAGCCAGAGGAGTGTAGATATGAGTTTTCGGTTTTCCCAAGCAAGTTTGTTTGCTGGAGTAGGGGCGTTGCTGGTGGTGGTCGCGCTAGTCATCGGCGCGTTCGCTTTGGGAATGTTGCCGCTGTCCGGAAATGCGGCAGTTGGATCTAATCAAATCGCATTCGTTTCGTATCGTGACGGTGACGCGGAAATCTACGTCATGAATGCCGATGGGAGCGGAATCAAGCAGTTGACGGAGAACGACTCTAGAGATGGTTTCCCTTCCTGGTCCCCTGATGGTCGTATCGTGTTTGTGTCGGATCGCGACAATGATGAAGAGATTGAAGACATCTACGTCATGAATGCCGATGGTAGCGGTGTTGAGCAGTTGACGGACGATTGCAGCAACGTTACGCCCGTGTGGTCACCGGATGGAGATCGTATCGCATTCCATTCGCGCGGCGATATATACGTGATGAATGCGGACGGTAGCGGAATCGAGCAGTTGACGGGGCGTGTCCATGCATCTTGTGCGGAGGTGTTCTTTTCCGACCGTGACGGAGATGGTCTCAGGGAGTTGCACCGCAGGAAACCGGATGGCAACGTTGAGTTGTTTACCGACTATGAATCCATGGACTGGGACTATCCAGCCGCGCATCCTTCTTGGTCGCCCGATAGCGCACGTATCGTGTTTGATTCTCGTCGCGACGGTGATTTTGAGGTCTACGTTATGAATGCGGATGGAAGCAGTGTGGAACAGTTGACTGATCACGACAGGATCGACTGGTGGCCTGCGTGGTCGCCAGACGGTGAGCGGATCGCGTTCACGTCTGACCGCGACGGTCATGGTGGTGAAATCTACGTTATGAACGCCGATGGAAGTGGTGTGGTCCAGTTGACGGATACCGACTACGACGATAGTAATCCCGCGTGGTCGCCGGACGGCGGACGGATCGCGTTCAGGTCTAACCGTGACGGTGATTGGGGCATCTACGTTATGAATGCTGACGGCAGTGGTGTTGTGCGGCTCGCGGAGGGGCACAGCCCGGCGTGGTCTCCGTTGTTGGAATGATGTCGGGGTTTGGGTATCCCCCTGTGGGAACCCCTCTTAATCTCCCCTTGGAAAGGGGAGGGAAATGAGTGACCGGCCCCCCCCTCAATTCCCCCTCGGTGAGGGGGAGTGAAAGGGGCTGTCTATCGTCGGGGTTAACCTAAGCATTTACAGGCCCGGAGTAGTTCGAGCATTCGGGCGTAGCTGATTTTTCTGTCTGTGTAGTCTTTGAGGACTTGCCTGAGTTCGGTTCGTGTGAAGTCGCCGTCGCCGTCGGCATCGTATCTGCCGACGGGGTCGGGCTGTGGTGTTGGCGTGGGTGGGATGGGAGTAACCGTCGGTATTGGCGTATTTGTGGGTATGGGCGCGGGCGTTAGATGTGGAGAATGTGGTGCGCCGGTGATGGGGTCCGTATCGGGCGCCGAACCATCAAGATTACCATCTTTCTGGTCTCGGTTGTTTCTCCTATCAGTGATCAATTTACCTCCTATGCAGGGCAAATCTAACGGCCTGCATCCAGGTGTTGGTGTGGCAGTTGGGGGTGCGTTGGGATCTGGCGTCGCTGTGGGAATTGGTGTGTGAGGTGGAAGAAGAGGCTCGCCGCGAGGATACCATTGACTTGGTGTTGCTGTGGGGATTGGTTGCGGCTTCGCAGTGACCGCAGGTGTTTCACCGGGGGTTTTTGTTGGATCTGGGACAATCGGTGTGGCGGTGGGAGGACACTCGGGGACCAACGGAGTGTTGCGTGCTGTCGCCGCGCTGTGTGACGCATCGCAACTTCCGGTGGGTGTCGCGGTGGGAGGTGCCGGGGCTGGTGTTGGTCGCGGTGATGTCCTTCTGCATTCCCAATCGACACCGTCGAAGACCCATGTGCAGCCTGTGGGCCGCGGTGTCGGTCTCAACCGCGTCGGAGTTGCTGTCGGAATCGCGGTCGGTCTGACCCGCGTCGGGATTCGGGTGGGTCTGACCCTTGTCGGAACTGCGGTCGGTCTGACCCGCGTCGGGATTCGGGTGGGTCTGACCCTTGTCGGGACTGCAGTTGGTCTGACCCGCGTCGGGATTCGGGTGGGTCTGACCCTTGTCGGGACTGCGGTCGGTCTGACCCGCGTTGGGATTCGGGTGGGTCTGACCCGCGTTGGTGGCGGCGGTGTTGGTCGGGCCCGTGTCGGCGCTACGGTCGGCGGTTTCGGCGTTGCGGTCGGACGACGGGTTTCTGGCGTTGCCGTGGGGTCTGGGTAGTACCTGCAAACCCGCTCTTCGAACCCGGTCTCCTGGTTGAATTCGTATTGGCATTTGACCGCAGCTTGAGCTTGCTGAGCGCCGTTGATCCAAAGAATTGCGATGGATAGTGAGACTACAACGACAGATAGCGTTGTGAACGCTTGTCGTTTGTTCAGAATGATGTTGTGCATGCTCACAGCTTCATTTCGCGGATCCATGAGGGTTTGTACATGAATTTGGGATTTTTGTCAAATGCTTTTTTGATTTTGCGTTAAGGATGTGGCGAGGAAATATAGATATGGGTATGAGATATAACTTTCCAGATCATCAGGGGACTCCTCCAGGGGTGCTAGACGATCACCCGGTCCGTGGTTCACGGTCTGTGCGTCGTCAACGGGTTTTTGCTGGCGTTGGGGTGGTGTTGGCTGTAGTCTTGATCGTTGTTTCGTGGCTGTTCGCGGCGTGCACACGTGCGACACTATCCGAACCGACTACAGATATTGGTGCGAATGTGGATTCTGCACCTGGTCGTATCGCGTTCGTTTCGGATCGTGATGGGGATGCTGAGATTTTCGTGATGAATGCGGATGGTACTGGCGTGGAGCAACTGACGGAGAACGAGTATAGGGACTATGATCCGGCGTGGGCGCCGTTGTTGAAATGAGGGGTTGTGGCTGTCGCCCCCTTGTATTCCCCCTCGGAGAGGGGAGAGAAAGGTTTCGATGTAGTTGCTGCAAGGCCGGACGATTAGCTCTGAGTGAAGCGGCTGAAAGACAGCACCGACGCTCCTAGAAGGCTCACGTCGTCTCCGAGTTGCGTCACAGATACCGGCACGCCTCTAGTCTCATATCGCGGCAGACCATAGGTTCTGACAGCTTCGATCACCTCGTCCCATCGGTTTTCGAGGCTATGCACTACGCCGCCACCCACAATGACACCATCGGGGTCCAAGACTGCGAGGATGCTGGATAAGCCGCGACCAACATTTTCGATGACCTGCAGGACGACCTTTTCAGCTACTGGGTCGCCTTGTTCAGCGGCCTCGAACGTTATACGAGCATCTATGTTGCTGATATCGCCATTTGCGAGTTCAATTAACTTTGTCGCGCTGGTTGGATCGTTTTGTGCGGCAACTCTTCCCATTCTGCCGATATTGGGGCCGGAAGCGTTGCCTTCGAAGCATCCGTGGCACCCCACGCCACACGCTAAGGCATCTCGGTCCGTACGGACAGTGATGTGTCCGAGTTCGCCGGCCTGACCAGTTGAACCGGTGACCATCTCGCCGTTGGCGACGATACCACCACCTATGCCAGTGCTGATGGTGACGTAAACGAGGTTTTTTGCATCTTTGAACGGACCGAACCTGGTCTCGGCAAGTGCGGCAAGAGTGGCATCGTGCCCGATCGCGACGGGCAGCGCTGTCAACCGTTCGAGATCGGGCTTCATCGTTTTGCCGTGCCATCCAGTGAGGTTGGGCGGATGGTCGTAAGTTCCCGATGCCGGGTTGATCGGACCTGCGGTTGACACTGCCAAACCGACTACGCCACCTTCGTATGTTGGAGCATCGCCAGCAACTTGGTGAACCAGATTCGAAAGCCGTCCAGCCGCGTCTTCGATTCCCCGTTCCGGTATCGTAGCGTCACGGGCCTCTCCCAATATCTTGCCGTCTCGCGTCACGAGGGCGGCACGGATTTGGGTGCCGCCGATGTCGGCGGCGGCGGTGAGGTTGGAATTGGCATCCGTTTTGATCATAGATAGGGATGTTACATCGCGAGGAGTTTAGGATCTGCGGCACGATCTGAGCCAAATAAACAGTTTGGATGCGCCGATTGGTTAACCTGAATCATCATGGACATTGAGGAACTGCGATCGCGGGCACACCAACAACTGCTGGCGAATGTTCGGACGGGCTTCGATCCGTACTATCAGCAGCGATACACATACGTGATGCCGTCGATCGGACGTTACGAATGGCAGTGGTTTTGGGATTCCTGCTTTCACGCTATTGCCTTGTCGACGCTCGATGTCGAATTGGCGAAACAAGAGTTGGCGACACTGTTGATACCTCAGCGGGATGATGGGTTCGTAGGCCACATCACGTATTGGGGACGGTGGGGAAGCATTCTCAGCGCAATCGCTGGTCAGAGCAGCTTTGGCGATTGGCGACGCCACAACTCGGGTATGATTCAGCCCCCGGTTTTGGCGCAGGCTCTGTTGCGGGTGTCCGAGGAGTCAGGTGATGTGGAGTACCTACGATTAATGTTGCCGAAGGTTCGACAGTTCTACGAATGGCTGGGCAGGGAACGAGACCCGGATTCCGACGGATTGATCGGGGTTGTTTCGCCGTACGAATGTGGGTTGGACAACTCGCCGGCATACGATGCCGAGTTGAGGCTGCACTTGCCAAATCGCAGACAGCTGCTCGTCAAGAATTGGTTGCTGGACTGGCATAACGCGCTCCTTGGCAGAGGTCATAGTTATTCGCACTTGCGGGAGCGAAACAGGTTCATCTTGATCGAGCCATTTATGAATGCGGTATATGCCGACGGTTGGGATGCGATCGCGATGATGCATCGATTGCTCGATCAGGAGGTCGAAGCTCAGTCGAGCGCGCAGGTACGGGACAAAACGATTCGGGCTTTGAACGATCAGTGTTGGGATGCGTCGCTCGGCCGGTGGGTCTATCTGCGAGGCGTGGAGAGGATCCCGGATCGGACGCTCGCGGTGGGTTCGATCTTCCCGATCATCATCAACGGTCAGGATCGCGAGAAGGTAGCTGAGGTCGTCGAACGTCATTTGACGAATCCGGATGTGTTCTGGACACCGTATCCGGTACCCAGTGTTGCCGTGTCGGAACCAACGTTTGACCCGGAAGGCGAGTCGACGATTTGGCGCGGTCCGGTGTGCATGAACCTCAATTGGCTGCTAGCTCGCGGGTTAAGACGGCACGGATTCGAAGATATCGCAGGAGAGATCGAAGCAAAGTCGATCGACATGATCAATCGCGATTTTCGCGAGTTTTATTCGCCGCTGACGGGCCGGGGAATGCGCGGAACCGATTTTGGATGGGCTACGGTTGCCGTCGACTTTTGCCCGCAAGTGAATCGGGGGTGACAAAATGGCAGTGGCAGTCTATGGTTCGCCTGAAACCGCAGCTTGTGCTTCGGCGTTGCCGCCTACTATCACGCCTGTAGACATGAAGATAGCGCGTTCGGCGATGTTGGTCGCGCGGTCGGCGACGCGTTCGATGTTGTGTGCAGCCCACATCAAGTAGGTACCTCGCACGGCGCGCTCGCGGTCATCTTCGACTAGCGCAAATATGTCTGTTTGCACCTTCTCGTAGAGCCGATCAACCTCATCGTCGTCGTTTTCGATCTCAATGGCCAGGCGACCAGATTCAGTGCGATCGGCGATCGTCATCGCGTCGATGCTGCGTTTCATCATCGAGACTGCGAGGTCGGCCATTTTCGGGATGTCTTCGAGCTCCTTCAAGGGTGCTTCGTGTCCCATATTGATGGAAACCTTGGCGATACCCTCGGCGTAGTCGCCCATCCGCTCCAACTCGTTAGCTATGAACATCATGCCGACGATTCGTCGAAGGTCAGCAGCGAGCGGAGCTTGTCGGCGGATCTGCTCGACGCAGTCGTTCTGGATCTTCGTCTCCAAATCGTCGATGCGGTCGTCCTCAGCGATGACCTGCCTAGACATATCTAAGTCGCGATTTTTGAGCGCCCGGACCGATTTGAAGATGGCGGTTTCTACTAAACCGCCGAGAAGGACAATCTCGGCTTCGAGATGAGCGAGTTGGTAGTCGAGTTGTTCGTTGGGCATGTCAGATAGCCCCGGTTTCTCAGCCGATGCGGCCGGTTACATACGCTTCAGTGCGAGGGTCGACGGGATTGCCAAATACCTGCTCGTTGGTGCCGTACTCGATTAGGTGCCCAACGCGGTCTTCACCGACCATCATGACGGCAGAGTAGTCGGATATTCGAGTCGCTTGCTGCATGTTGTGGGTAACGATGATGATTGTGACTTCCGAGGACAACTCGCGAATCAGGTCTTCGATTGCTTGCGTCGAGATCGGGTCAAGTGCCGATGCCGGCTCGTCCATGAGAACGACGTCCGGGTCTACGGCAAGTGCGCGGGCGATGCAGAGGCGCTGCTGCTGACCACCTGAGATGCCGAGTCCGCTGTCGTCCAAGCGATCTTTCACTTCGTCCCACAACGCAGCGCGACGCAACGATTCTTCGACCACACGGTCAAGGTCATCGGTCAGGCCGTTTACCCGGGGGCCGAAGGCGACATTGTCATAGATGCTCTTCGGGAAGGGGTTTGGTCGCTGGAAGACCATCCCGATACGGAAACGAATGTCCGTTGGGTCGACGTTTTCGTCGTAGACATTGACCCCCTGGTACTTAATGCTGCCGGTGATTCGGGTCCCTGGAATCAGGTCGTTCATGCGGTTGAAGCAACGCAAAACCGTGCTTTTGCCGCATCCAGACGGCCCGATCAGGGAAACGATGGCGTTACGCGGTATCTGCAACGACACTTCTTCGACGGCCAATGTCGATCCGTAAAAGACGCTAGTTTCCTCGGCTTCGAGTACGAGCTCCTGATCGTCGAAAGTGATGATTGATTCAGGCATAGAGGTTCATGGTATTCCGCGTATGTAAATCCTACTTTGCAACCAGTTGAATTAGTGCACAGTTGCCGTTTCCGTAAAACGGTGAAATCGGCGTTGCGGAACGTTGCGAAATTCAACTCGCGACGATTGTTCGGTGTTAAAGCGCCTTGAACCAATCAAGAGAGTCTTCGGTTCGTCCAGATGGGTTGTATTCCGCTCCAGCCCAACCTTGGTAGCCTAGTTCGTCGAGTTTGCGGAATATGAAGGGGTAGTTGATCTCGCCGGTTCCCGGCTCGTTACGGCCCGGCGTATCAGCGAATTGAACGTGACCGATGCTTGGCAGCAACTCTGCGAAAGTGTCGACTAGGTCGCCTTCCATGATCTGCATGTGGTAGAAGTCGTATTGCAACTTCGCGTTCGGGTGTCCAGCATCTGAAATCGCCTGCATGCCTTGCGAAGAAGTGTGAAGCAGAAACCCCGGCTGATCCTTAGTGTTGATCGGCTCTACAAGCGCGAGCACTCCGACTTTTTCGAGCTCGGAAGCTGCGTAGCGGAGGTTGTCAACGTACGTTTTATATGCGATTTCCGGGTCTGCTCCTTCAGATATCGGACCGATGCCTGTGTTGACGCCGATACAGCCAAGTCCAGCAGCGTACTCAACGCCCAACGCGACACGCTCTTGATAAATCCCAACCTTGTCGGGAAGAAGCGGCAGATTGTTTTGACCTGTTTCAGGATCGGCGACAGGCAGGTTGATGATCACATGCTTCAAGCCGTTCCGTTCAAGGCGTTCTTGGATCGCTTCGATCGGTTCGGAATACGGTGCTTGAATCTCGACACCTTCAAAACCGGCACTAGCTGCCGCGTCGTAACGGTCAAGCAGTTCATATTCGTTGAACATGAACTGGATGTTGGCGTTGATTTTCGGCATTTCTGTTGCCGGGATCGAATCAGATGGGATCGATGTTGGCCACCGCGACACCGATGGCAACCGCGGAGAGCAACACCAGAGCGATCATCAGGATTATGTACATGTGGCGAGTTCGGACTGTGTTTCAGGGTCTAGAATTGATATCTGCGGCACCGCGTAGACGCGCTTTGTCTGGCGCGATGCCCAATCTTGCATGATAACTGTTCCGAGTCGATGCGTGAATCGCTAAGATGCGTCTTGAAGAGATAATGACAGCGCCGGTGCTGACGATAACGTCGGAACTGAGCGTGGCGGATGCTGCCAAACGGATGCGAGCAAATGACGTAGGCTCACTCGTGGTGGTCCGGAAAGGCGTTGTCGAAGGCATCATCACTAGCTGGGATGTCGCTGTCGGTTGCGTCGGCGCGGGTGAAGATCCGAGCATGTGCCCCATCCTGCTCTACATGAGTAGCCCGGTGCACACCGCGCGGCCGGACACCGATGTCGTTGAAGCTGCCAGAGTCATGTCTCAACGTCGAATCTCGCGTCTGCCAGTGGTTGATGAAGACGGTAAGCCAGTGGGGATTGCCACGTTTTCGAATATCAGCCGCGTGATGCAGCAGTTGGCGAGTGACATCTTCTCTGGCTGGGACCGGACACCAGTTTCGGTAACCATCAATCGCGATCTCTAGCCCGTTTTTGATTGCGCGCAGTTTCGATAGGAAATCCTGATGTTCGAAACGCTATCCGACCGACTTACATCTGCTCTGGGAACGCTGACCGGCAAGGGCAGGTTGTCAGAAAAAGACATTGAAGCGGCGTTGCGTCAGGTACGCATGGCGTTGCTCGAAGCGGATGTCGACTTTAAGGTCGCCCGAAGTTTCGTTTCCAAGATCAGGGAAGAGGCGCAGGGTGAGGAAGTTATACGGTCGCTGACACCGGGTCAGACGGTCGTCAAGATTGTCCAAGACAACTTGGTGGAGGTTCTAGGGGGCGACAGCGCGCATTTGCAGCGGGGTGATACTCCGCCCAGCGTCATAATGCTCGTCGGTCTACAAGGAGCGGGTAAAACGACCGCGGCTACGAAGCTAGCGCTTCATATCAGACGTGAGTGGAAACAAGAAGTGATGATGGCGGCTTGCGACTTGCAACGTCCGGCTGCGGTGGAGCAATTGGTGACTCTCGGCAAGCAGATCGGCGTGCCGGTCTACAACGAGAATGCCAGCAAGTCCACGCCATTGAAGGTTGCCAAGAACGCGTTGGACCGTGCTCAGCGCGATTCCACGCACTGGTTGATCCTCGACACCGCGGGTCGGTTGGCAATCGACGACGACTTGATGTCGGAACTTGAAGACATCAAATCTGCTGTCAATCCGATTGAGACGTTCCTGGTTGTGGATGCGATGACGGGACAGGATGCCGTGAGGTCAGGTTCCGAATTCAATCGGCGAATTAGCTTGTCAGGGATGTTGTTGACGAAGATGGATGGTGATGCCCGCGGTGGTGCGGCGCTGTCGATGAAGTCGGTTACTGGGCTGCCAGTCAAATTCGTTGGTGTCGGCGAACGCCCAGAGCAGTTTGAAGCGTTTCATCCGGAACGGATCGCTCAACGCATTCTCGGCATGGGCGACGTGACGACGTTGATCGAGAAGGCGCAACAGCAGATTGATGAGGACGAAGCTAAGCGGTTGGAGCAGCGGTTGCGACGCAACGAATTCGACCTAAACGACATGCTGGAGCAGTTCCGTTCGTTACGCCGGATGGGTCCCCTATCAGACGTTTTGGGCATGATCCCAGGACTAGGTGGGTTGCGCGGCTCCAACGCAGTGCAGAACGTCGACGAAAAGCGAATGTCTCAGGTGGAGGCAATTATCCTCTCGATGACACCGCAGGAACGCTCTAATCCGAGGTTGCTCAACGGATCGCGCAGAAGGCGAGTAGCGAACGGTTCCGGTACATCGCCTTCGCAGGTGAACCAACTGTTGGGTCAATATCGCCAGATGCAGAAGATGATGAAGCGCATCAGCGGGCCGGGTGGCGAGAGGGCAATTCAGAACATGATGCGGGGGATGAGGTAAAACCCTATAAGTGGTTAGGTTCGTAGCCTTCGAGCCAGTCGCACAATTCAAAGACATCAGCAAATTCGTCGATCGAGACTGGCGAGTCTTCGCCCCATAGAGCCAAAATCACCTCTGCTCGCCATATATACATTGAGCTGAAGTAAGAAAACAGAGGTTGCTCGGACAACGCGCAACCTGCCTTCATGCCAGCATTGTCATCCAAAAGCAACGTTTGAACCATGCCAGGGATAGCGTTTGGCGGAAATAGATCATTGCAGAAGGCATCCGGGTTATCAGTGTTGGCGAAGTATTCAGGCAATGCGGTAGCGAATCCACTACTAACCAGAGACTCTGCGTCGGATGCAACCTTTCTGCGCGATTCTGCGCTTGGGAATACCATGTGCTGAGCACAACTGGGGATTAGACCTTCATAGGCAATTCTTTCCTGTGGGGTTAGTGCTTCGCGCAACGCGGTCACGCGTTCCTGGCCTAACTCATCGATCTTATGCATGAAACCAATGCTCCCATCGTCTTCGATTTGCGCTACTGGAATCGGAGTTGGACGTGGTCGACGATTCTCCTCAAGCGAGAGGAATGCCGGTATCTGAGAATAATCGAGCCTGAAAACGACGTGCAGATCATACGCTTCGACTGGCGTAACAGCTACGAAGCTGAGCCTCATGTAACCTTTCGCATTTAGTTCATCAGCATCAGACGGTTCTTCAAGCATTGCCAGATTTGCGCTGCCTGGAGTAGAGAGGATGTCTTCGAACTCCAACGAATATTCGTCATTAATTCGCCCCGCAACGCTGACCGCTCCGATTGGGTCTTCGGAATTGTCGCCCTTCATCAACGGGTAATTGCTAGCGACTTCGATCTGAAATGCTAGAAATTCGTATCCATCATCGAGTTCACCGTTCGCGTTCTTGGGATAGGAAGCATCAACATTCAGTCCGTCATATGCTTCGATGAGATGTTGTGCGGTGCCTCGCTCCGCGTGAGTCAAGCGTAACGTTGTAGCATCATCAACTTTGACGGCGCGGCCTAAGGGCGCCGGACGATTAGACCACGTAGAGCCGATCGCTTGTGCCTCTGCATGTGGTTCGAAGACATTGCAAATATGCGGGTTGTCATTCGGTTCGGAGATGTCGAGATAGGCAGTGTCGCCGCTTTGCCAATCACTGAATGCTAAGACGATGTTCTCCGGCTCGACGGGGTCATCGGCGAGGGCGTTTAGGTCAATCGTGAACGTCTTTGTGTCTTTAGCACCGAGATCGATCGTTTCGGCAAAAGAAGGTGTGTAATCCCTTGGACCTCGACGCGATTGCGCCTTCAGGCTGTCGATCAGTTCGAAGGCATACTCTTGGATTTCGACACTTTCGTTGCCGACATTTTCGAGCTTCAACAAGAGAGTGTCGGAGATGGCTGTGGATTTGTCGACGCGGAGTTTAATTCCGCCGACCGCGACCTCATCGCCTATGGGCAACGGATTGCCGCGCCAAGTTCCCGGTGTGCCAATGGTGTTACACGCCATCTCAGTGTATGCCGGCGTGGTGATTTGCTTGACCCAAGGGAAATCCACAAGTGTGTCGTCAACAAAGTAGGTAGTAGAAGTGGTTGTTTTACCGGTTTCAGGTGAATATGTAGTCGATGAGCTAGCACCCAAGACGTTTTTTGAAACTTTCATGCCACGCTCTATCGTGACTCCCTCATCGTCGATCTTGACTATTGGTGTCAGCGAGATTTCGTCAGGTTCCTCGGCTGGTACGGGAAGCGGCGTCGTGGTCAGTTCGGGGGTTGCAGTTGGCGGAGATCGTACGGGAGTGGCGGTTTCAGGCACTGGTTCAGAGCCACACGCGAACACAGATAACGTAGCAAGGGCGAAAACAAGAATGTACTTCACGCTTCTAAACATCACATCAAATTGCATTTCAGTACTTTTCGCAGTTCCGCAACCCCTGCTTCTATGCTCTCATTGTGCGAGAAGATGCTTGAGCCAGAGATGAAGGTGGTGGCACCGGCGGCGAGGGTGGAACCGATTGTTCCGGACTTGATGCCGCCGTCTACGGCGATCTCGAATTGATCGCCAGAGTGCTTGGACTGCATCATCGAGAGCGCCTCGCTAATCTTGGGCAGGGTTTCGGGCAGGAAGTCTTGCCCGCCGAACCCTGGTTCAACAGTCATAACCAAGACTCGTCTGACGCGGTCGGCTACCGACCATAGCGCCGAAACGGGTGTTCGCGGACGGATTGCGACGGCCGGTTCGGCACCGGCTTCGAGGATGATATCGATGGTCTGATCGATGTCCGCAACGCCTTCGATGTGGACGGTAATGATGTCGCCGCCAGCGGCGGCTAGGACTGGGATCATGGCCTCAGGAGAGCGCTCCATGACGTGGACGTCGATCGGAAGGGTTGCGTGGCGTCTCACTGCTTCCAAGATCGGCGGTCCGAAGGTCAGGTTGGGCACGAAGTGACCGTCCATGACATCGAAGTGAAACTCGTCTACACCCGCATTCTCGGCGGCCTCGATTGAATCAGCGAGGTATCCGAAGTCAGCGGAGAGAAGAGATGCAGATATCCTCTGTGCTCGCGAAGGCGTAGTATTTGCGGGCGTGGGCTTCAATCGACGTTCGATTCTCTGAAGAATTCGTCGGATTCGAGGTAGTCTTCGTAGTCTTCGCCGATGTCTTCGGGGGTTTCGGCGACATCGACCTCTTGTCCCTCTGGCGTAACGTTTGCCCAACCCTCTTCAGTGGGCGCGTCGTAGCGCGACATGTCTCTCGACGCGTTGCGCGCGGCTGCAGGTACACCGAACAGGCCGCGCTCAACCATGGTTGGCGAAACGGCATACATCAGGTCGTCTTCCGCCTTAAGAGTGTCCAGTGCAGCCTGTGCGAGTTGCTGCACTTCGGGTTCGCTACTGGAGACCGCCAGCGAGAGCATTTCACGGGCTTGTGGCGTTCCGATCTGCTCCAACGCTTGGATAGTCGCCATCTGGACTTCCAGTATGTGGTCGTCGAAGGGTTCGGACAGACTGTATATATCGTCATCGCCCGCGATGTTGCCGAAGGCCGACACGGCGGATATCCGAACATTCGGGTTGTTGCTGTAGAAACCGTCTTCGATCGTCGGCAACCATGACCGATCACCAGACTCCCCCATCGCCAACAGCACATCGGACATCAAAACAGGGTCGTCAATCGCCTCATCGAACATTGCGTCGATGATGTCAGGCACTTCTTCATGCCTCATTGCAGCCAGCGCCCTGAGAGCCTTGCCACGAACGGATCGCTCGTCCCCCGCCTGCGCGGGGGCTGGCTCGATGGCGTTTCGCAGAGCGTTGGAAATTCGCATCAGGGTGGAGCGCGATGCGTTGCGTGATTGAGACGGATCGGAGAACCCGTGTAACGCCTCGGCCGCAGCACTGCGTAGCTGCGCCGATCCGTCCCGTTCCAAGACACCGATCAATGCGTTTGCGGTGTTGATGCTGCCGCCATTCGACAAAGCACGCACGCACTCTAACCGCACTTCCGCCGCCGGGAACGTTATCGCGGCTCTGAACAGCGCATCGAACTCCAATGATCGATCGGTCTCTGACACTTCCCGCAACTCGGTCACCGTTTCCAGAACGTCTTGAATCTTCCACTCGTTCCAAGCTGTGACGATTGAACGTGCTCGAGCATCGCCAACACCTGAGAGTTCGCGGAGCATGTCAGACACCCCGGAGTCGGCATCGCGTCCTGGTTCAGAGGGGTTTGAAGGCTCGGTGTTCATCGATTCATCCCCCGCCTCTGCGAGGGCAAGCTCCGCGTCAAGATGCGGTCGCGACTTCCACGCCTCGAGTCCGAACCCAAGGTACCACGCGAGTGCCGAAGACCGGCTCTGGCTCCGAGCCGATCACTTCGACGCTGTTTAACGCTTCATAGACGTTGCCGGAGATCATCGTGTTCTTCACGCGTCCGACGATCTCGCCATTTTCAATCAGGAATCCTAGCGATAAATTCGCCCGGAAGTCGCCGCCAAGTTCGTTACCTTGCCCTGCACCAAGCAGTTGCTCTACCAAGACACCTCGTTTCACTCCATCGAAGATCTCGGAGTTGGGAGTTTCGCCGCCCGCCATCATCACGTAAGACGTGCTGGGCGATGGCGTGGTGGCTACACCGCGGAGCCCACACCCGGTGGACGTCGTTCCGGTCTCACCGGCAGTCTGCAGGTCGTGGAACGGCTCTCCTATCGCACCGTTGCGAACGAAATCGAGACGACGAGACGGCACTCCCTCGTCGTCCACGCCGTGGGCTTGAGGCGTCATGGGATGCAACGGGTCGTCACAAATGGATATGCGCTCATCGAGCATCTTTTCGCCCCATTTGTCGATCAGAGGAGACGATCCCGTTGATACGTTTTTGCCGTTGAACCCCGACAACAACGGCGGAAGAAACGTGCTCGTAAAACCGCTGGGAGAAAAGACAACTGGAAGGTCCTTACCGCTTGGGGAGTCGACGATATTCTGCGAATCGCTCAATCGGCGAAGCAGTTTGGCAACGATGTTGTTCACGCCCTGTTGGTTGATCGGTTTCGCAGTTACGATTCCATCCCAGATGCTGAGCATGTCAGTCCCACGAATAAGCTCCACACCCATGAAGAAGCCGCTGTTGGTCTGACGATGGCTGGCATCGACGCCAGAGGAGTTGATCAACCGTTGTTCGCCTGAAGCCTTGTTGACATCAACAGAGCACAATGCTTCCGGGTATTCGCTCAAAATCGCCTCAACCGCTGAACGCCCAAATGCCAGCATCTCATCATCCGAGAGATCGGCGACGCAGTGATCAAAACTTTCTACCGAGGAGTAGTCGGCGGCGTTCGGAAACTCGAAAGAGGCTTCGGCACCGTATTCGGCGAGAGCACCGACGCGATCGACAAGGTCGTCTATCCTGTCGGCATCGTTAGTAGATGAGAACCCAATGCGTCCGTTTGGATTGATGATGCGAAGCGCGATGCCGGACGATTGGCTCTGACCGATGTTTTTGGGGCGGTTCGCCTCAAATTCGACATGACGCCGCTCAGATGTTACGCCGAAGACTTCAGCCGATCCATGAGCCGCTTTCGCTTGGTCCAATAATCGTTCGTAACTGTCCACTAATTTCTCCTTCATCTTTTTTACAGACCCTCCCTTGATGATAACGATACCCGCGCACAACCCCGTCATACTCGCGCAGGCGAGATCCACGCACAGCCCGCCCCGTATCACCATCCAGGTTTCCCCCGCCCACGCGGGAAATATCTGGGCCTGCCCCGTGCCCCGATACGGGGTCATTCCCGCACAAACCACCGTCATGCCCGCGCTGGGGGGGCATCCCGAGGAGAAGTGTCTAGGGACACTCCAATCCTTCAAACATGTCCCGTACTCCGATACAGGGGCCTACCAATCCCCGGTTCACACAGCCCTAACCAACCGCGCCCGCAAATACTCCATCGGACGATCCCCCTTCAACGAGTCGCAATGCCTACAAAGTAGTCGCAAATCATCAACCTGTAACAACACACGATCAAAGTCTGTGGTTCCAACCGACGCATACGGTTTCAGGTGCCACTCCGCACTTCTCCAGAAGCAACCAGCAATTATCCATAAGCAGTTCCGCACCAGCTTGCTTGTTCAAAAACATCCCATTGCCCAGATCCTCTGCCCGCTCACGTTCTGTGCGAGTATAAAAACGCGACGGGTCGGTTCCGATGAAGGTTCGATGAGGATAATTCGCGTATGGAACGGGCAGTTGAGCTTCAGTTAATCTGCCCGTGTCGATGAGCCAGTGCACGATTGTTCTTGCGACATCGATCCAATTGCGCGCACTTACGATCTGACCGTCTAAATCGACACAAACTGGCTTGAGATTTTCTTGTCTGGCGGCTCTCACCTCGTTTGCGGAATCAGATAGCTTGAGCCATTGGATATCGGTCATCGAGTTTGCGTCTCCTCTCTCCAGTGTGAGTCGAATATAACGAACGACAAAATTCTACTAGTCTGCGTTTAGTCGCGATACTGCTGAGATACCAGCATCTCTAAACGCGCTATCAGCACAACAATGCCTCATTCGTGGGAGATGATAATCATCCCCTGAAGATCAGAGCAGGCCTGGAAGAACCACACGGGATCGACTGACTCGCCCAGTCCCTCTAGTTCGATCATGACCTCAAGCGCCCTGTCGCACTGATAAATCAGATCGTCGATTTCCGAGTGATACTCAGGGTGTCCCTGATCCATGCGCTCATACCACCAGTTGATGTTATCCGTAATCACGTCCAATACCTGTGACAGTTCTGCGATCCGTGCTTTTTCCAACGCGATCCAGTGATCTATTGTTGGTCGGCTTGACAGTCTATAGATCGTCACTTTGAAGTTTGTCCTAGCCTCTAGGCTCTTTGGACAGGTTTCGTCCGCGCATCTGAAAAACGCGATGTAGTCTCCCCATCCTGGGAGCCTTTCAGCGATGTCGTGAATGGCTGTTCGACCAGATTTGAATTCGAGACTGACATCTCCTTCGCGAGCTTCCTCGCGGCGTAGGCCCATTTCTACGTGATCACTCAGTTCAACACAAAGCGTCTGCTTAAATCCCGATATGGAAAGCGGTGTCCAGATGAGCCCGGTGTACTCTTCGCTCAAGACGCTCTCACGCAACCTGACGTCTGCCTCCTCTTCAACAGCGACACGCCCCATGGCAGGGAGTTCATCACCTAGTTTGAACGGATAATCCGTTTCGCAGAGGATCTCGAAGCCGTCCTGAGCGGCAGCCTCGGCCGCATCAACATCCAGCCAGACATCGGGGTGATTCCAAGTGAGCGGAACGGGCCGCACCGGTGTTGGCGTAGGAACTGGTGTGGATGTGGATACCGGTGTCTGCGTAGGCGTATTCGTGGGTGTAGGGGTTATTGTCGGGGTGGGAGTGACTGTTGGTGTATCAGTCGGCATAGGAGTGAGTGTCGGTGTTGGGCTCAATGTCGGTGTAGGTGACGGGCCAGGGGCGTTGGTCGGTTCAGACGTGCTCGTCGGCGCGGGTATCGCTGTCCCCATCACCTGCACCTGTTGACCTGAGCCGCTGAGGAACGTGCGAAGCGTTCGCGGCGCGATCCCGAAACCTAGGTTCTGGCTGTCCGTGAATCCGAACGAAACCACTCCCACGACTCGCCCGTCTTCATTCAGCATGGGTCCGCCGCTGTTGCCCGGATTGATCGCCGCGTCCGTCTGTACAACCCAGATCCCCAGAGGATCGCTGTAGTCGTACGATGAGACGATGCCTACAGACACGCTTAAACTTTCCACCACACCGCCTCGATCCGGGAATCCCAACGCGACCACATCTTCGCCGACTTGAACCTCATCATTGCCAGCCAGAGGCAAGGCTTTGAAACTCGAACTGCAACATACAGAGATCAGTGCAAGATCGTAAGCGTCCGAAGCCGCCACGAGTTGCCCTTCGCCCTTGCGCTGACCATCGAACATTACATCTATGAACGACGGGTTACTTCCAGTGACATGTTCGTTCGTAATGATGTACGCGGTTCGATCCTTGACATCGTAGACCCAGCCTGTTCCGCTGCCACTGCGCGTGAGCACTCTGACAACGCTGGATTTGGCTAGTTCAGTCAACTCGGCAGCAGAACCGAACTGCTCGATTTCCAAGATGTCGAAAGCTGATGTCGCCTCAACAGTTGCTATGGTTTCTGTCGGGCTGGCTATTGTGGGATTTTCGCTACCTTCCTCCGCATCACCACATGACAATGTGATCGCCAACAGGAATGCCGTCGCTATCACTGCCGCGACTGATCGAATGTGCACTGAACGCCCCCTTGAGACCGTGTGAGCATGTTACCTGCCACGGTTCCTTCTCTACAGGGTCAGCTCAGGGGGCATGAGGAATCCATGCCCAAACAGATGCAGACCCGTAGAGAAGTACGGAACCGTGGCGAACACAAGGTTACATTGGTTGCGGAATTCGCGCCGTTTGGGGAGACGAGGTCAGGAGGGGGAAGATCAACCGTGAAGCACGCCAAGGGGGACGCGGCGAGTAAGGCGAGACACAGGGGGTGTCCTGCGCGCGTAACCCCCTTCAATCGTTCCTTAAAGCATCAAGGCGAAGACGCGAGGCGAAGCGAATGCAGGGGGATGCCCCAACCATCACAGCACATCACCCCCTCCCCCCATCATTCCAATCACAGTTCGAAACACCCTCTCCTCGAGTTATGCCCCCGAAATCAGGCAGTTTCGGATGCGGATGTGAGGGCTGCCGTTGGCGACTGGAAGCGGCATCTGGCCGCCTTTGCCGCAGCCACCACCTTGATTGACCTCGCGGTCGTTGGCGATCGCGTCCACGTTCTCAAGCGTCTCGAACAGATTGCCCGAGAGCATGACCGGACGGACGGCTTCTTGGACCTCGCCATTGCGGATCATGTACGCCTCTCCCGAAGAGAAGGTGAACATCTCGTGCTGGGTCATGCCTCCGTACCAGTTCTTGACGTAAACGCCCTCATCTACACCTTCCAACAGATCATCGAATGTGGCATCGCCGTTTTCGATGAAGGTGTTCGTCATGCGCACGATTGGGGGGAATAGATAGCTGATGGCGCGGGCGTTTCCGGTAGGCGCTTCGCCTGTTTTAGCAGCCGTCTCCCGTGAATGTAAGCGCCCGACGAGAACGCCTTCTCTTACTAGAGGTGTCACTGTTGCAGCCGTTCCTTCGTCGTCGTATTTGTAGCTCCCTCTCATCCCTGGCGTCGCAGCACCATCAGTGAAGTTCAAATGCTTGCCACCGAAATTGCGGCCCATGTACATAAGCTCTTTGAGCTTGTCGTTCTCGTAGACGTTGTCGGCTTCGGAGAGATGTCCGAACGCTTCGTGCACGAACACTCCGGCGAGGATGGGATCTAGGATCACGGTGCGTTGTCCACCTGTCAGCGGCTCCGCCTTCAGCAAACCGACTGCACGTTGAGCTGCCTCTGCCACATCGTCGTCGAGGTCTTCGAATACACCGTAGTCGCCTAGTGCGCCGATGCTGAATCCCGCCTGCTGAACATCCGAACCTTCGCGCGCTTGCGCCGATATCCGGCTTATCGCGTGAACCAATTCTTGTTCGACGTATGTTCCATCGGAGTTGCCGAACGCTATTTTCCGAGAGTTGTCGCCGTAGATAATGTCGGAACTCGCGATGCCCGCCTCTGACCAAACGATGCCGTTGTAATGGTCGGCCAATCTGATCTTCTCTTTCAGAGGAATCTCGCGTGGGTCTTTGACGATGTGAGGATCAACGATATCGACGTGCGGATCAACCTCGGCAAGCATCGTCGTCTCGCCCTTGTTGCCCGCGGCCAAGCTACGAGCCTGCTCGACGGCATCGCCGACACGGCCCTTCAGATCCGTAAGCTCGTTAAAGCTGGCAAAGCCCCAAGAACCGTTCACGCACACACGCACCGCACCACCCTTGGCGCTCGTCATGTTTACATCGTCGAGCGTGCGACCACGGTAGGTCAGACGCGTCGAATCTGATTCCTCGATGCGAAGCTCACAATAGTCGGCACCATGTCCGACCAACGCGTCTTCGATTTGTGCTCGATAGCTCATATTTGGGATTCCTACAGGTGATTATCGTCGTCGTGTGATCTAACTTCATCGTATCAACCGACGTTGATTTCTAACCTCGCGCAGGCGGGAATCCACATCCGAAGCATCCACCATCACCCCCCCCCCGTAACCGAGACATTACCCTTACTGCATGGTGTCAGACACTCGCAAACCCTATATGGAAGCCGTAAACCGGTTGCTATCGTTGGCGGATTTCGAACGTAAGTCGCGCGCCAACCAGCCACCTGACTGGCACCTGCGTCGGGTTGAGCGATTGATGGAGATGCTCGACGATCCGCACCTCGCGACGCCGGTGATTCATGTCGCAGGATCCAAAGGCAAGGGAAGCACATGCGCGATGGTCGCATCCGGCCTAAAGGCTGCGGGATTTGCAACCGGGTTGTACACCTCACCTCACCTGCACACATTCACGGAGCGGATTCAGATCAACGGCGAGAACATTGCCCAAGGCGATTTTGCGGACTTGATCGACAATCTTTGGCCGTGCGTCGAAGCGATCGAACGAGCTGGAGACCTTGGTGTGGTGAGCGTTTTCGAGATGTTAACTGCCATGGCGTTCGTTCATTTTCGCGACAACGCCGATGTCGCGGTGATCGAGACCGGTTTGGGTGGACGGCTCGACGCCACTAATGTCGTCGACCCCGAAGTCGCAGTAATAACCTCGATCAGCAAAGACCATGTGCGAATACTTGGCGATAAGATTTCGCTCATCGCAGGCGAAAAAGCGGGCATCATCAAACCGGGCAAACCCACCGTCGTCGCCAAGAACCATCCCGTTACTTGGCGCGTGATGAGAGAGCGTGCCACCGAGATTGGATCGGAAGTGTTCAGCGCCTGCGAGACTTCACCGGTGTCGGCAACGACGCGGGTGTTCAATGATCCTCGCCTGCGCGAGGACAGGCTACGCCAAGAGTTCACCATCAAACGATGGCGACCGCCGAAGACTTCAAACGTTGCTTCATCCGAACTAGCCTTAATCCCCTACCCAGAACCCGGCCAAAAAGACATCCGCATCCGGACATCGCTTCTCGGCGCGCACCAGATTGACAACGCAAGAACCGCGGCAACCGCATTGAACCTGCTTTACCGAACGGGGCACACGTTCGATTTGAACGCCGCGATCAAAGGGATTTCAGATGCGGTATGGCCATGTCGAACCGAAATTGTTGATGTCGAAGGATTGCCGCCAGTCATTCTCGACGGAGCACACAACGACGCATCGCTAAAAGCCCTGAAAGACACCGTCGGCGCTTATTGGGCGTCCCGCCTGCTGAAGCGCGGAGGTTTTGCGGGTTCCAGTAACGGGAAATTTCGCGGGATTGGCACTGGGGTGCCGTACATATTCATCGTCGGCTCAACCGAGGGACACGATCATGAAGCAATGATGCTCGAACTTGCACGGTCCGCTCACACGACGATTGCTACGCAGTCGCGTCATCCGAAATCCGTTCCATCGTCGAGAATCGCACAGGTCGGACGCGAAAACGGGCTGGAGTTTCAAGTGACTCGCAGCGTCGATATGGCGCTTGAGACTGCGTCGGAGACGACTCTCGCGAATCCCGAAATCGGAATGATAATCGTCGCCGGTTCGCTGTTCATCGCAGCAGAAGCGCGCGAGGCACTTTTGGACATCGAACCAGAACTGTACGACGACCTGGCACAGCCCTACATGCTGGCGTATGAGGAGGCTGATGCGACTAAAGGTAAAATCGCGTAATTGATACCTGCCTGATAGAAGGTCCGCCGCAGAACACACAACCCGAACCCAAAATGGACGAAATGGGATGAACAGATACCCGGACGAACGTAGAGCAGTAATCACCGGCATGGGAGCGATGACGTGCCTTGGCAAGTCGCCGGATGAATTTTGGACGAACCTGAAAAATGGTGTGTCGGGTGCGCGCCGCATGGCGATCATTGACCCGACTCCGTTCCCGTGCAAAGTCTCCGGCGAGGTCCAAGACTTTAACCCTTCGGAAGGAGGAATCATACATCGCCGCGAGGCACGACGGATGGGTCGGTTCTCTCAATTGGCGGTACATGCGTCGGATCAGGCGATAAAGGACGCCGGCTTGGACCTCGATGCAGAGAATCGGGAACGCGTAGGAGTTCTAATCGGTTGCGGTGCCGGTGGGTTGCCTGAAACAGATCAACAGTCCGTTGTCATGAACCGCCGCGGGGCGCTGAGGATCAGCCCGTTCTACATCCCTGTGATGCTCGTCAACATGTGCTCGGCAAACGTCAGCCGCGTGTTCGGCCTACTCGGTTACACGAACACGTGCGTGACCGCTTGCGCAGCCAGCACACAGGCGATCGGAGAGGCGGCAGAGGTGATACGACGCGGTGCCGCGGATGTGATCTTGACAGGCGGAGCAGAGGCAGGCATTTGCGAACTGGGCATGGGCGGATTCTCGACTATTCATGCGCTTTCGACACGCGACTGCCCGCCTGAAGAAGCATCCCGGCCGTTCGATGCCGATCGCGACGGCTTCGTTCCCGCAGAAGGGGCAGCGATGTTCGTGATGGAGAGCCTTGAGCATGCCAAGGAGCGCGGAGCAGAAATTCTTGCCGAAGTCACCGGTTGGGGCGTTTCATCCGATGCCTTTCACTTGGTGCAACCGCACGACGAAGGCAAAGGTGCCGCTCTGGCCATCAAGTTGGCATTGGAAGACGCAGAGCGCAACATCGAAGACATCGACTACATCAACGCCCACGGCACATCGACGCCGCTAAACGACAAATCCGAGACATTGGCAATCAAGCG
>DAOUJE010000091.1:0-20644 GCA_034423055.1 Dehalococcoidia bacterium
CGTACTTCATTCAATTGTGCTTGCTACGTCTTAAAAGGTTTGCGCGCAACCCGTCTCGACGCGGCGATTCTTCGTGTTCGAGGCGCCCGTTTGACGCCTTGGTTGTTATATTACTACAGATGTTGCGGGAGAGTCAAATGTGTTTTGAACTAGGATGTTGAGGATTGGGAAGGATGCGAAGGATGGGTGTATGACCCCCTGCGTTCGCTTCGCTCCGCGTCCCCCTTCGATTCTCGAAAGGGGAGGTTGGCCCCTCTCTACGCTCGGAATGACAGTGCTTCGGGAGATGGTGGTGAGTTTGTGGGGATGAGGTTATACAGAGGATGGAGTGTGATATGAATTACTGCACACCCCCACAGGAGGCAACAGTGATGATGAGGATCGGCACACGCATCAGCCCGGATTGGCTGGATCGCCCAGAAGACCTGCGCTTCTTAACTCAAATCGGTGTAGACGCAGTGGACATCACGATGGACATGGTCCCCGGATACTTAGAGTCTGGCGGAGCAGTAACTCGCGATGGCATGAAGATGGTGGTTGAAAAGCTCGGAGAGGCTGGACAGGTAATCGAACGCGCCAACTGCCTTTCTGCACAGTTCCACGATGTCTACCTAGGCGGCCCTAACGCGGAGCAAGAGACTCGCAACGCCTGCATCAATGCAGAAATCTGTGCCGAGTTCGACATCCCGGTTTTGGGAGTGCAACCTTACACATCTGGACTGAGCAATAGAACCCTGCCTCCTCTCGTTGAGTACGTTGAAGGACGTGGCGGCTACAAACACGCCAAGTTCGATCTCGTCGAAGCGTTAGCGACGCCCCGAGCCGCGGATGCGCCTGACGAAGAAGACCTTTGGGCGCGTCACGTAAAGCACTACACGGCGATCTGCGAAGTCGCCGAACCTGCGGGCGTCAAGGTAGCTACTCACGGTAACGATCCGCCAGTGGCGATGCTCAACGGTTATCCCGGTATCCTCAACTCGTTCGAAACGTTCGACCGATTATTCAGTGAGGTGCCATCGCCCGCCAACGGCATCACCTTCTGCGTCGGAACGCGCTACGAATCCGGCCAAAACATTTTCGAAGGCATCAAGCACTTCGGAGAGCAGAACCGGCTGTTCCACGTCCACTTCCGCAACGTCGTCGGCAGGATACCCGAAAACAAGGGCTACATGGAAGTGATCCCTGATGCTGGCGACCTGAACATGTATGAAGTAGCGAAGGCCCTCTACGATGTCGGCTACGAGGGCTGCATCGACTACGACCACATCATGCGCTTAACGACCGACGGACCTGAGGGACGAGAGTACATCGCCTACTGCGTCGGGCACATGCGGGGAATTATTCAGTCGTTGGAGGCGACGGCGAAGTAAATTGAATACCTCGTATTCGATTCCCATGTCTAAGCATACCCTTAGGGTTGATCATGCGAAAAATCAGTTACGCACACAAACCCGCGTCGAATTAACCCGAAATGCTACGCAACATCCTCATTCGGTTTTTCGTTGGCATCGCAGTAGTCTTGATTGGGATCCTTATCCTGTTTATTTGGTCGGCAGTCCCGCTAGACCCGCGATTCCATTTCCTGCCGCAGTCTGGGCAAGGATTGAGCGTTGAATCTTGGGAAAACTCGGCCAAAACCTTTTCGCTTGACGACTCTGCGCTCATACTCTATGCGCGGTGGCTCAAACATGTGGTCACCGGAAATTTCGGTGTCGCGATTGAGTACCAAGTTGAGGTGGCGGAGCTGATCCGCGAACATTCATTGGAATTTGCTCGACTGATTTTGTCTTCTTGGATACTTGGAGCGATTATCGGGGTGACATTAGCAGTTGTTCTTAATGTCAACCAGATCGGGTTATCGAGACCATTGAGACAATTTTTCGAACCTAAAAACCAGCAACTTGCTCCTGTCTTTTTTCTCGCTTTTTTGCTGATTCCTCTTTTTGGTAATGCGCTCGACACTCCATTCTCACGAAACACGTACGGGTCACACGGTCTTAGCTTCGTGCCGTTGGTGATTGCCTTAGCATGTCTCCCGGCGTCATCGTTTCTTCAGATTACCCGGTCGGCGTTGCAGGATGTCGACGAGCGCGACAGCGATAATCAAGCCGGGATTTTTTCTGTGTGGTTGAATCATGCGTTCCAAAACGGTTGGGTTCCTCCAATCACCAAATCTCTATTGACGTTAATGATTGGCTCTGCGTGCGTTGACTGGCTTTTCTTTGGCTATTTCGGTCAATTTTTCTTTTCGGCCGTCCGATCGGGCGACTACAACCTTTTTGGTGGCATTGCTATCGTGTATGGATCTGCGATGGTGCTCGCAATGTTGCTGCTTGACACCCTGTACGCGCTATATCAGCTGAGTATTAAACTGTTGAACCGCCGAAATCGAGTCGCATGATCATCCGCTAGCTGAAAAACGGCGGGAACCACTCGCGTTTGAGGTTTAGGCCAAATCCCGGTTCGTCGCTCGGCTTCAGTTTGCCTTCGAACGGCGCTATCGTCCCCGGCAATCGGTCCTTCTCGTGCAACGGGACACCCGGTTCGGTCATCACGGGTCCGCTGCATTCGATCATCGGCACTGCCGCGAGTCCGTAACACGCGTGCTGACCGTACGCGGTGCCGCCGCTGCCGTGCGGGATGACGGAAATGCCGGCAGATTCTGCTACGTGGCAGATTTTGATGAGCGGTGTCAAACCACCGCACCAGATGATGTCTGGCTGGAAGATGTCAACCAAACCTTCTTTCGCTGCGTGGAAGAACGGGTAGATGCCGTACCAATGCTCGCCAGTCGCCAGCGTCTGCCAAGGAACGCGCTGGCGAAAATGCTCGTACTCGTCGAGAGTGTCCGGCAGGAACGCGTCTTCTAACCATTTCAGGTTGTAAGGACGCAATCGTTCGGCAGTCCTGACCGCAGTCTCGACATCCAATCCCATCCAGAAATCGAGCATCAACTCTGCGTCGGGGCCGACGATTTCTCGGGCTTCGGCGATCTCTTCTTCGAGGCGGTTGATACCTTCGATGCCGTCGGGCGGACCGTACGGGCTGAATCGTTTGAAGTTCTGGAAACCGAGTTCTTTCTGCCACCATGTGTCGTTTCCGGTCGAGTAAAGCGGTTTCAATATGTCCGTGCTGCCTCCGAGAAGGCTGTACACGGGCTTTTCAAGGAGCTTGCCTTTGGCATCCCAGAGGGCAAGGTCAACTGCGGCGATGGCGTAAGCGACGAGGGCGTTGGTTCCGAAACCCGATGTTGAGCGGATCATGAGATCGTAGAGGGTTTCTGTGGACATGATGTCGCGGCCCTCGATGACTGGTGCGAGGTAGTCGTCGATGAGGGATGCGGTAGTGCGTCCGTGGTCGGTGAAACCGAAGCCCCACGTACCATCCTCGAGGGTAACCACGCAACCCGTGTCGCGGTCACCGCCGGGAGTTTTCCGGGCGAATGAAAAGTTCGGTTCTTTGGTGTAGCGCCGGAGCGGCGTCGCCTGCGCGTTGAGTGCGCTGCGCGACGGACCGGGGCGCGGCACCGTCATCGGCTTCAACCGCGGGTAGTTTACCTTGGTTGCTTCTACGGAGACTATCTTCATGCTTTCACCTCGTCGCGCATATGCTACTAAGCTTCTACACAGTACTCGAAGGACAATCCGCCGACAATGGACACTCGCCGCACAGCGGCCTACGCGCCTTGCAGATCTGCCGACCATGCGTAATCAGTTGCATGTGAAGCTGGAAACGCAGTTCCGGTCGAACTTGACGCTCCATGATCTCGTGTGCAGCGTCTGCTGTCGTCTTTTCATCGATCAGACCTAATCGTTTGGACACGCGGTGAATGTGTGTATCTACCGGAAATGCAGGCATCCCGAGCGCGAACGACATGACGACAGCGGCTGTTTTGGGGCCGACCCCGGGCAGTTCCACCAACCACTGCCGGGCTTCCTCGAGCTCCAAGTCGCGGAGAAAATCGATCTCGAGCTTTCCGTTGCGCTCCAGAATATCGGCAAGGATGTCCTTGATTCGCTTCGATTTCTGATTCGACATGCCTCCGTGATAGATCGCGTCGGCGATCAACTGCTGATCAGCAACCATGACCTCCTCCCAGGTCGGGATCGCCTCGCGCAACCGGTCGAATGCGCGCTCCGCGTTCAAATCAGACGTGTGTTGCGTCAATACTGTGAATATCAACTCGTCAAGCGCGTTGTAACGGGGTGTCTGCTCGAATTCGCCGTAGATCGCTACGAGCCGTTCGATGATGGTTTCGGGCGACATACGGCTATTTTGCATCCAACCGCAACCGTCAGAGTAGACCGACGTCGGATCGTTAACAATACCTTCGTCCCGCGCCGTTTGGCAACGGTCAACATTTTGGCTACATCGAGTTGACTCTGGAAGCGATGGATGCCAAGGAGTCTCTGCTGACCGACGGGGGCGCCACTTCGAGACGCTTCAACGCCTTATCGATAAATTCCGACGTGGTAGCCTCGGCGCGCTCCACGCCACCGTTGTGGCGGATCGTATCCAACAGTTCGCTGAGCGCCGAAACACGCTCATTTTCGGACAGGTTGAAAAATCCCTCGATTGCGGCTGCGCAGTCCGGATTCTCGGAGGCGTAGATCGCTGGCAATGTCAGTTTGCCGCTCAAGATGTCTTGGTTCGCGGGTTTGCCTAGCTCATCGGTGGTCGACTCATAGTCGAGAACGTCATCTTTGACTTGGTAAGCCATTCCCAGGTAGTAGCCGTATTCGCGTAGGGCATTGACCGCATCTTCATCGGCACCACCGAGCACCGCGCCGCTTTCGGCGGACGTCGAAAACAGAGATGCCGTCTTATCGTAGATTCTTGCGAAGTATTCATCTACGGTGACTGGCAAGTTCCAGTTGCTGACCATCTCGTGCAATTCGCCGCGAGCGAGTTCGGCGATGGTTTCGGCAAAACGGCTGATTAGTCTGACCGACCCAGTTGCGCAAACGAATTTCGCCGAGGTCGCGAACACGTAATCACCAAGTAGCACTGCAAAGTTATTACCCCACAAAAAGCCCGCAGTAGCCTTGCCGCGCCGAACATCCGCATCGTCGACCGTGTCGTCGTGTATCAGTGCCGCGATGTGCAGCAACTCTACTGCTACCGCCATGCTGATCATCTTTTCGTCGGGCACTGCTCCCCATAACTTTGAGGCGAGCAGGGTCATCGCAGGCCGCATCTTCTTGCCGGGTGTCGACATCACGTGCGTAAGACGCTCGTCAAGCGTTTCTAGGGCGTCGATCCCTGCGGGGCAACGCTCGATCTCCTCAATGCTCAGTTTGGTTATAACTTCGACTACTCTGTCCAAATCCTTTTCAATTGGCGCGAATATGTCCTGAGCAGGCGTCGTTTGAATGGTTGTCATGGCGTCCTAATCATCCCATTCGAGGGTTTGAACTCAAGCAGTTACTCAAGTGCTTCACCGATTATCGGTTTGTTGCGCGAGCAGACGTTCTTTCTCTTGTTCGACAATCTCTGGCTCCAGTTTGCGGAAAAGCGGTCGTGGTTTTGGCAGCGGCGCTCCGGGCTCTACTGTGCGAGTTCGCCATCCGTCGGTGGCGGTTTCCCCGTCGAAGCCTAGCAGATTATGAATCTTGTCGCTCGAGAAAGGAATGAACGGGTAGAAAACAGTGCGCAGTGTTGATATCACGTTTACGGCCGTCCACAGCGTAGTTGCCGCCTTGTCAGGGTTGCTCTTCACCGTCCGCCAAGGCTCTTCCGCGTCGAGGTAACGATTACCGATTCGCGCGAGTTCCATCGCTTGGTAAAGAGCGCGCCGGAATCTGCGAGTTTCGATCGACGTCGCCACATCATCCAATGTCTGCGAGCAAGCATCCAAGACTTCTTGGTCCTGCACTCCGAGATCGCCAGGTACAGGAGCCTTTCCATCAAAGTTGCGCGTCGTTATCGTCAACGTTCGGTGTATGAAGTTGCCAAGCGTCGCGACTAGGACGTTATTATTCGCCGCGAGGTACCCCTCCCAAGTGAAATCAGAATCTGAGGTTTCTGGCATTATAGACGCGAGGTAGTAGCGGAGCGGATCAACGTCGTACCGATCGAGATAGTCAGGCAACCATACCGCCCAATTCCTGCTGCTGGAGAATCCTTGACCGCCCAGATTCAGGTACTCGTTCGCGACCACGTCGGTTGGCAGGTTCAATCCCCCGTAACCCATCAACATCGCGGGCCACAACACGGTGTGGAACGGGATGTTGTCTTTGCCTTGGAAGTAGTAGGACTCGGCATCTTGGTTTTGCCAGAAATCGGTCCAGTCGTCTTCATTGCCGGAGTTTATGGCCCAAGCTTTTGTGGCGGAGAAGTATCCGATGACGGCTTCGAACCAGACGTAGATACGCTTCTTTTCGTAGCCTTCGAAGCGATCGCTGGGGACGGGAACGCCCCATTCGATGTCGCGTGTCATGGCGCGGTCGTGTAGGCCTTCGTTTAGGAAGCCGATGGTCTGGTTTCGGACGTTTGGTCGCCAGTCGTTCTTGGTTGCGACCCACTTTTCGAGGCGTTCTTGGAACGCGCTCAGTTTGATCATGAGGTGGGTCGTGTCTTTGAAGATGGGGGTGGATCCGTCGCGGATGCTGCGGATGTCGATGAGGTCGGTCGGGTCTAGTGTGCGGCCGCATTCATCGCATTGGTCGCCGCGTGCACCGTCGAAACCGCAGATTGGGCAAATTCCCTCGACGAAGCGGTCAGAGAGGAACCGTTGCTCATTTTCGGAGAACGGCATCGACTGAGTGTCCTCGTAAATGTACCCATGTTTGTCGAGGGTTAGGAGGATGTCTTGTGCGACCTCTTGGTGCATCTTTGTGTGGGTGTGGGTGTAGAGGTCGTAGGAGAATCCCATCTGATCCATGCAGTTGGCCCAGATTTCGTGGTAACGGAAAGCGACTTCTTCCGGGGTGACGCCTTCGTCGACGGCTCGGAGGGCCGTGGGGGTGCCGTGCATGTCACTGCCAGACACCATCGCCACGCGGTTACCGATCATGCGGTGATACCGAGCAAAGATGTCGGCTGGCACATTCATCCCGGCGATGTGCCCGAGATGCGGTTCGCTGTTGACGTAGGGCCAGGCTACGCAGACAAGAATGTTTTTGGACAAGTAGAGGCTCGCTTAACGCCGCGGATGCACTCCAGATAGCTTCAAACAGTTGGCGAAACAGCGCGGCACTACACTTCGATTCTACTTGCGAATCGTTGATGCCATTCCATTCAGATCACTCAACGCCGTCGGTGCAGAACTTGGTATACCTGCCGACGCGGATAACCGATTTCAGCTGCGACGGCATCTACGAGGTCCCGACGAGACTCGTATTCATCGTCCAGTTGGGCAGCGATGTCAAGTATTTCTCGCTCGACCTGCTCTGCTGACATCGCTTGTGAGCCCACATTCGATCGCTCAAGGGATGCCACAACAATCACAAATTCCCCACGCGGCGACTCGAAATGCTCCAGCGCTTCATCAGCAGTTCCGCGCCAAATCTCTTCGTGCAACTTGGTCATCTCGCGACACACGACGAGAGCACGGTCTCCCAATATTTTGGACATGTCAACGAGTGCGTCGCGCAACCGATGGGGCGTTTCTAACATAACGGCAACCATCGATTGCCCCGCGATCTGTCGCAACACTCTTCTGCGCCTACTTCCGCTCGTCGGCAAGAAACCGTACGAAGTAAATTGATCGGCATAAAAGCCGCACACCGAAAGCGCAGCCATGACGGACGACGAGCCGGGTATTGGCGTAACGTCATGCCCATGTGCGATCGCTGCTGCGACAATCGCCTGCCCCGGATCGTTCACCCCCGGAGTACCAGCATCTGAAACTAAAGCCACATCGCCGTTGTCAAGCAAATGTACGATCCGATCCACGTCTTTCTCGGTAGACCGTCGATGAAAACTGATCAACCGTGGTGCTACCCCGACACGCTCCAGCAACCTCCGCGTCACTCGAGTGTCTTCCGCCACGACCACCGGGGCCGTTCGGATGACGTCGGATGCCCTCGTGCTCAGATCATCGAGATTGCCAATTGGTGTGGCAACTATAAACAAAGTCGACATGACAGTTGAAGTCTAGTATCGTCGATGGATTACGACACCCATACAACCATATCGGTGATATGGTCAGCCATATGAAGACCACATTCAACATTGACGATGCGCTTATGCAGCAGCTGCGCGAAGAGGCGGCGCGGCGCGGGGTCACGATGACAGAGATCGTGGAATCTGGCATCAGACATATGATTTCCGCCGGAAAGGAGACGAAGGAGGACCGGGAAAAACCCTTCAAATTGCCGTCTTGGCCAATGGGCACAGCCCGCGTGGATATTGCGAATCGGGACGAATTGTACCGATTGTTTGATGAGGAAAAACCGCCTTGGTAATCGATACCAATATTCTGGTTTACGCCGCGAACGAGGATTCTGAGCATTACGCCGCTTGCCGGCGTTTCATCGATCAACGCGTACGCATTCCCGATCCAACGTTCCTGACCTGGGGTATTTGCTATGAGTTCCTGCGGATCACCACGCATCGTGGGCTGTTTCCCCATCGGATCACCGCCGTCGATGCTTCCGGTTTCCTATCGACTCTCCTTTCGCAACCGAGTTTTTCGGTATTGACGGCAACTGGTCGCCACTTCGATTTGTTGTCGTTGACACTCACCGAGTTACCTGAAGCCAGCGGCAACGTTATGCATGACGTCCACACTGCGGTTTTGATGCGTGAGTACGGGATTCGCGAGATTTGTACTCGGGACGCGGATTTTTGTCGTTTTCCGTTTTTGACGGTTATTGATCCTTTGCGGGAGTAGGACGTTTGGGTTTTCCGCATAGCGACAAATCGCCGATAGTCAAGGGCAGGAAGCCCAACCACCGCCGTAGAACCATATGCCTTCACCAATTACTGCCGCATCGTCCGTTGCCAACTTGCGGTACTCCCCTTCGATCGGGTCCCACGCATAGGCGTATCTGATGTGTTCGCTCAAATACTCGCCAACGGTAATTACAACATCGTCTTGACCATTCAACGGTTCGCCGAAGTGATTCTGTGTTTGTTCACCATTGACGTCGGTGACGCCCACCAAATACCAACCCGCTGGACCACATCCACCACCATCGTAAGCCCTCATCATCTGTTGTCTTCCTTGGGTGAGCGCGATCGGTTGTTCGATGAATCTGGATGATTTGACCAAGTAGCCTGAACCAACTTCGATCTTGGTTATTCCGCGTCCGGCTTGCCAGGGTACCCATGCATCCCCATCCCGGATTGACACGCCCCACGGTTGATTGGGTTCATACGGGTCCCATGAGATGGCCGCTTCGATCGCTGGATCGGTGAAGACATTCTCAATCTCCGGATCAATTGGATCGGCTGGTACAGACACCGCGTTCCAACCGGCCACCAGAGGTAGGACGAAATCGCCGCGTTGCGTGGTCGAGAATGCGAAGTCGAATTGGATCGTGTTGGAGGCAGCATCTGTGGCTTCGACGTCGACTTCATGGTCGCCTTGATTCATGCTTAAAGGCCAGAAGACGAACTCGTTGGGTCTAACCGTTTCGAACTCTTCGACGACTTGCTGTCCATCGAATATCACCGATTTGAGACTGACGGTGGTCTCCGTGGGGAATTCGAGGAGCATGAAGGGGCGTTCCTCTAGGACGACCGAACCGTCTGGCGGATAGACCTTCACTCGGTTTGAAGACGTTGATGTGGCGAAATGAGAGTCGAGTTCGAAATCGGAACCGGCAGTGGCCCAGTTTGAGACTGTCTCTCCGAAATGTTCATATCTGGAGCGATCCCTGGCGTACGCGACGACGGTCAGCTCTCCATCTTTGAGTTCCGTCAGTGCTCCTGAGGGGTTGTGCCATGTCAATTCCCAGGTTTCACCGGGTCGCGAGTTTGCGACGTCTTCGGTTAATTCGAAAGGATCGTCTTGCCCATCGCCGTCGGCGTCGTAACCGCAGGTGTAGTTTGTTCCGGTTGGTTCACTGGGTTTCCGAGGGTGTGGGCCGTTGCGGTTGGCGATGAAGTCGTCGATGTCGCGTTCGATTTCACGCGAACCTTTGCGCTCAATCCAACTCAGATCGTCGCATACGACTACGATCCTCGGCGCTCCCTGCAAAGGTTCGTCCGATGTGATGCGGACATCGATGGTGTCATTCGTCAGACGGCTCGGCCCCTCATCGCCCGTGCCTAATCCTGAACCGCCGCTCAGGGTCACTGTCAGGCGCGGGGCGATTCCGTCCTTGATCTGTATGAAACCCAGTTTCCGCATGTTGGTCGAGTTGCCGGCCAAGTCCTCGACTTCCTCTCCCTCGGCGATGGCCACGATAGGCGTCGCATCGGAAGCCAACTCATTTTGCAGCCGCATGAATACGTATCTGCCCTCAACCTGGGTTTCGACTACCTCAGCGAAAGATCCGTCATTTAGCGACACATTGAAGGTGTCGACCGACACCGTCTCGGGCGCAATGTCGCCATCGAATACGAGCATGATGCCGTGGCGATCAACGATCGGAAGTCCATTGTCATCTAACCCGAAATATCCGGTTACAGAGCTATGGCTATGGTTCTCGGCTAAAACCGACGGCATGAACGTTACGATGCCGATGACGGCAAGGAGCAGGAATACGGCTAATGCGATTCCGCCAACCAGGGATTTTCTGAGCTTTGCCGTCATTTCCTGCGTGTTCCCAGGAAATGAGATACGCCGAAAGACTGTTTAACGTTTCGCCAGCAGTGCGTCGATCGCTGACTCGTGTTGCTCGTCGGCATGATACGAAGACCTTACCAATGGCCCAGATGCGACGTGCTTGAATCCCATTTCCATTCCGATGCGGGCGAACTCGTTGAACTCGCTAGGGTGGTAAAAGCGGATAAGGGGGTGGTGGCGGTCTGACGGGCGGAGGTATTGGCCGATGGTCAGGAGGTCGCAGTCGACGTCTCTGAGGTCCTGCATCGTCTGATAGACCTCGTCTTTCGTCTCGCCTAGGCCGACCATCATGCCTGATTTAGTGGGCATGTCGGAGTCGATTTCTTTGACGCGGCGGATGAGTTCCAAGGAGATATCGTAGTCTCCTTTGGGTCGGACTTTGCTGAAGATGCGGCGGGGTGCTTCGATGTTGTGGTTGAGGACTTCGGGTTCGGCTTTGACGACGCGGCGGAGCGCGTTGAGGTCACCGCCGAAATCCGGGATCAGTACCTCGACCTTGCACTCAGGCGCGAGGCGGTGGATCTGCGTGATGGTCATGGCGAAGATAGACGATCCGAAGTCGGGAAGGTCGTCGCGGTCGACGGATGTGACGACGGTGTATTTGAGGTCCATCGCGTTGACGGTCTGGGCCAAACGGAACGGCTCGGCCCAATCGACATTGATCTCGCCTGGCCAACCCGTCTTGACGTTGCAGTATGAGCAGGCGCGAGTGCAGGTGTCGCCCAAGATCATGAACGTGGCGGTGCGGCGTTCCCAGCAGTCGCCGATGTTGGGGCATGCCGCCTCTTCGCAAACGGTGTGAAGGGCTGAACCGCGGAAGCGTTTTTTGAGGTCGGTGTAGTTTTCTCCGCCCGGTGCCCGGACCTTGAACCATTCCGGCAATCTTCGCTTCGCTGGACGTGGGGTGCCATTGCGCGAAATCTTCCACGGCTTGACGGTAGGCTCTGGGGGTGTCTGGGTCAATTGGAAGTTTGCAGCGGCTGCGTCAGACGCACTATCAAAGGCCGGCAATCACATAGTTTCAGGGTATCAAAACGCTCAGTTGTATATTGGGATTCGACCCCTTGGCACACTCAAATGGGATGGTCAACAGTAGAGAAGGAAACGCGGAACGCGGCGGTCGTCGAATCTGAAATGGCGAAACGAAAGCACAGGAACCGTTACCGCGGCCCAGACCTCACGTCTCATCTCAGCATCGAGACCGGCGACACGCTGGAGTTGCAAGCAGGCGATTTCGATGAACGCGGGCTCGCCACGGCAGAATATCAAACAGCTCCGGTGACCATCGCGGGTGCGATACCTGGCGAAAAAGTCTCGGCGAAAATCGTCAAAGTCTACCGAGACCGCGTAGCAACTCTCGCCGAAAATGTCGGACGCGCCTCGGAGCATCGAGTCAAGCCTAAATGCGTCTACTTCGGCGCATGCTCCGGGTGCCAATGGCAGCACGTCAACTACGCTCGCCAGCTCGAGATCAAGCGAGATACTGTAGTGCGCGCGCTGTCGCAATACGAAACATTGCGTGACGCTCCGGTGAGCGAAACGATACCGTCGCCAAAACGCTTCCACTACCGCAACCACGCCCGATTCACTGTAGGTCGAGGTAGCGAGAACGGTGTCGCTGGCTACAAGAATGCTGACAGTCGCCGATTCGTGCGGATCGACGAGTGTGCCATCATGGACGAGCGCATCAATGAAACCTTGTCGCAACTCCAAGGTCGGCTCAATCGGATGACCCAGTTCTCCATTCGCGTGGGCAGCAACACTGGCGACACCATTGTCCAGCCGTTGTTGCCGGCCGAGATCCAAGACGTTCCGTCCGGTCACCAGAAATACGTTGAAGAGGTGCAAGGCGCCAGATTCCAAGTAGCTGCCTCCTCCTTCTTCCAAGTCAACACCGCACAATTGTCTGTGGTCGTGGAGGAGATCATCTCGATCCTTGAGTTGGGCGGCAATGACACGCTCGTCGACCTCTATTGCGGCGTCGGAACCTTTGCCCGCCTCCTATCGCCTTATGTCAAGTCGGTGATTGGCATCGAAGAATCGGCTTCAGCCATTGCAGACGCCAAGGTCAACTGCGCCGATGTCGAAAACGTCATGTTCATGGAAGCCAAGGCTGAATTTGCGGCCGTCGAGCTCCTGCAATCAGGTCAAACCGTTGATGTCGCCATCATTGACCCCCCTCGGATCGGTTGCCATCCTCAAGCGTTGGAAGCCCTTAAAACCCTCGCTCCGCATCGGATAATGATGGTTTCCTGCAACCCCATAACAATGGCTCGCGACCTGAACGACCTTTGCGAGAGCGGATTTAGACTGGTATCAGTCCGCCCCGTCGACATGTTCCCGCAGACGAGACACGTCGAATCTCTCGCCCTCTTGCAGAAATAAGGGTCGAAACAATCGCCGACCGCATCGTAGCCGCCATGTCAAACTCTGACACCGCAATCGCGTCCCCCAATAGCGAATTTGGCGAAGAAGCGCGCGGCGGAAACGTTCGCTTCATTCTCGCATCTGGTTCGAAGCGCCGAAAAGACATCATGGCGCTCGCCGGACTGACCTTCGTAGTGCAGAACGGTTCAGGTGGCGATTCGGAAATCACTCCCGATGTAGAGCCCGATGTCCGCAAACTCACACACAAAAACGCTCAGACAAAACTCGACGCGGCCGTCGCAGCCAATCGGAATCGCTTGCCCTGGGACACTATAGTCATCGCGGCTGACACCGTAGTTGCTCTTGACGGAGACGCTCTCGGAAAACCCGGCGACCGCGACGAGGCAGTCAGCATGCTTCGCAAGTTGCGAGGAAGGCAGCATCAGGTCATCACAACTGTCGCCGCGACTTATGCACCGCATCGTCAACGCGGCGAATCGCTGGCACACACAGTCATCACCAAAGTGAACATGCGAGAGTACGACAACTCCGAGATTTATGACTACGTCGCGACAGGGTTGCCTTACGACCGCGCCGGGGCCTACGGCGTCCAAGACGGCGGATTCAATCCGGCCGAAGCGGTAATCGGTTGCTACCTAAACGTCATCGGATTGCCGCTATGTGCGGTGCGGGACATGCTTCCGCCTGGAACGTGTTCCTTCGCAAATGCTCACATCTACGCCATCTGTGCCGCCCACGAGGAGATGAACGCATCGTGAACTTCCTCGGCGTCGGCGGTCTAGAACTAATCGTCATCTTCATCATCGGATTGCTCGTAGTCGGACCCGTTCGGTTGGTTGAAGGAGTTCGAACGGCGCGTAAATACATGACGGAACTAAGGCGGCAGCGTGAAGAGCTGACGCAGATGGTCGAAGAAGCGGTCGATATCGAGGGGATCCGGAAGCGTCTCGATCAGGACGGATTGCTGGACGATGTCCGAGACCTGACATCAGAGCTTAACGACATCCGCGAAGATGCTCAAAGCATTACCACCGACGATGCCGACCTCAAGTCGCTAGCACGTTCCGTAGTCAGGCCTAGTGGTTACTCCAGAACCGCTCCGGGACCACAAACGCCAAAGCGGTCGACCGATGTTTCTCCGGAACCATCGCCCGGAGAAACCAATATCGAAACCAAATCCGAAGGTTCGGGAGCACCGTCGTGAAGGACCGGCCGACCCAGTTGATGTCCCACTTCGCGGAGTTGAAGAAACGGCTCTACATCTCGGTTGCGGCCATTTTGATCGCGACGATTTTAGCGTTCGCATTTTATCGACCAATACAAGATTTCGTCCAACGCCCTGCGATCGATGCCCTCGAAAGAGTCCGTCCTGAGGATCCAGCGAGGCTGGTCCAGCTCGACATCACCGAAGGTTGGACGGTGACCGCAAAGGTATCAGTGCTCGTAGGATTCGCCGTCGCCTTTCCAGTGGTCCTCTACCAGGTGGTCATGTTCGTCCGACCTGGCTTGAAAGGCAACGAACGACGCACTTTATATCTCCTGCTCCCCGGTGGGACGCTGCTGTTCGTCGCCGGGGCCGCGTTCGCCTACTACCTGATAATTCCCCCCGCCATTCACTTCCTGCTTCAGTTTGGCGGTGAGATCGCACTAGTTACCCCAAGACTATCGTCGTATGTGACCCTAGTAACGACGCTGACTGTTTGGATGGGGTTGATTTTCGAGATTCCGATCGCGATGTTCCTACTCGCGAAATTGGGAGTGCTGAGGCCACAAGGGCTGTCAAGACAACGGCGATGGGTGATACTTTTCGCCTTCGTTCTCGCCGCTATCGTGACCCCCACCGTCGACCCGGTCACACAGACGATGGTGGCCGCGCCGGTAATAGTGCTCTTCGAACTCGGCCTGCTGCTTACGAGACTCGCAACTAGGAAGTCCGAAGCCGAGAGTGCAACTGACCGAAAAGTCGCGGATACCGGCGGTTAGTCGGACTTCTCGACTTCCGTCACATCCGCCTTTTTCTCATCCACGTTTTCGGCGTTGTCTTTGTTGCCGATGCTGCCGCGGAACTCTTTGATAGCGGTGCCGATACCTCGCCCGACTTCCGGCAGTCGTCCAGCGCCGAAGATGATGAGCACAACCACGACGATCAGGATTATCTCAGGCAGCCCTATGCCGCCGCCTCTAAAAAAGGGCATGTCGTGTGTCGCTTTACAGTGCTACGGGTTCTGATTGGAATCTTGATGTTCGATGACTAAACGTCAAGTTTGATTGTAACCGACCGCGAAACCCCACGATTTCAGCTACGCGTCGCTACATCTTGGCTGGGCGAAATTAGCGCCCAGCCAGTTTCGCGAGGATGTCCAGATCTCAGTAACGCCTCACGACACCGATGACTTTGCCTTCGATGCTGACATCTTTGGCATCCTCGATCAATGGATCGTGGTTCTTGTTGTCAGGCTGGAGCGTGACGGTGGGGCCGTTCGGGTAGTACCGCTTGACAGTGTGCTCCTCTCGGCTTGCGACGTACGCGATCACCATGTCTCCGCGCGTGGCACGGCTGGTCTTCTCCATTATGATGATGTCGTGGTCCCTGATGCCATCATCGATCATCGAGTCGCCGATCACTTGCAGCGCGAAGGGGTCGCGGGCGTTTCCGACGAGCCAGTCCGGAAAATCGATGGTGTCAAATTCGCTTACTTGGTCCCACGCGACGGGTGGCAAATCATGAGTGGCGACCTCGGCAGCCAAGGTCTCAATGGAACTGGCAGCCACGGTACCGACAATCGGGATCCCCGACTGGACGTTCAACGACCGCGCGTTGCTGTTCCCGGATAAGAGACCTTGCTCGATCATCGGTTTGACGTGATAGTTGACGTTGGACGCGGAGCTGATGCCGACTGCTTCAGCTATCTCGCGCAGGTTCGGGCCGTAGAGGTTCTCGCGCCGGTAGTCGCGAATGAACTCCCAGATTCGACGTCGCACTTCTCTAGTCTTGGCTCTAGGCTTGGGCATGGTTGGTGTGTTCCTCCGTAAGTTAATCGTTTCGATTGTTACTATTGTAGTATATTTTACATATGTTTGATTATGTCAAGCAAATTTCACAGTTTTTTCTCCAGATTCCCAAATTCGTCAGAATCTAACCGTCTTCGCAAGATATCTCAACCCGCCTCATAACCGCAACGCACGCCTGATAGAAACTTGGACTGACCAGCGGTTGCATTAGAATCGATGACATTCGAAGCTCTTCAAGATCTACCCGGCCTTCCGCCTAGTTCGGAGAATCGTCGATGGCTATAGCGTCCGACATCCCACCTGATACTTCCCATCAACTCGGCGATCGCTACAACCACGCCGAGATCGAGCCTCGCATCCGGGAACTCTGGAACAACGCCAACATCTATCGATGGGACCCCGACGATACCACCCGCCCGAAGTGGTTCGTCCAATCGATGTTCCCGTACCCATCTGGTGATCTACACATTGGACACTGGTTCGCCTTCAGCGGTGGAGATGCAGCAGCCCGATTCAAGCGGATGGAAGGATACAACGTCCTGCACCCCCAAGGCTTCGACGCCTTTGGTCTGCCGGCCGAAAACGCCGCCATCCGCGGCAATGTCCACCCTAGTGTCTGGACCTACGACAACATCGCCAACATGCGCGATCAGTTCGAGTTGATGGGCAACTCGTACGACTGGTCCCGACAGATCATCACTTGCGATCCTGAGTACTACAAGTGGAACCAGTACTTCTTCCTGAAGTTTCTGGAGAACGGACTCGCGTACCGCTCCGACGGCACCGTCAACTGGTGTCCCGAAGACCAGACCACCCTCGCCAACGAACAGGTCAAAGACGGCAAGTGCGAACGTTGCGAGACCACCGTCGTTAAACGCAACATGCCGCAGTGGTACTTCGCGATCACTAAATACGCCGATGAAATGCTGGACATGTCCGGCATCGACTGGCCCGAGAAGGTCCTGATCAGTCAGGAAAACTGGATCGGACGATCCGAAGGTGTGAACATCCGCTTCGACATCTCCGATTACGATCTCGACACAAAGTCGATTCCGACATTCACAACCCGCATCGACACGATCTTCGGCGTCACCTTCGTTGTGCTGGCTCCAGAGCACCCCTTGGTCGCCAAGTTGACCCAACCCGAACACAGAGCGACGGTCGAAAAATACGTCGCTGCGGCTGCTCGAGAGACCGAGATCGAACGCACTTCCGCGGTGCGCGAGAAGACCGGCGTGCCCACCGGTTCTTTCTGTGTAAACCCGCTAAATGGCGAACGCGTTCCCATACTCGTCGGCGACTATGTCTTAGCTACCTACGGCACCGGTGCGGTCATGGGCGTCCCGGCCCACGACGAGCGCGACTTTGAGTTTGCCAAGAAGTACGATCTCCCGATCCGAGTAGTCGTCGCGCCCGATGGATGGGACGGCGACGATCTCGACGCGGCATATATCGCCCCCGGCGTCCAAGTCAACTCCGACGAGTTCGACGGACTCCCCAGCGAACAGGGCAAAGAAGCCATCTCCGACACCATCGAAAAGAACGATTGGGGTGAACGCGTCGTCACTTATCACCTTCGTGATTGGCTTATCTCACGTCAACGCTACTGGGGAACCCCGATACCGATCATCTACTGCGACGACTGCGGCGCAGTTCCGGTGCCGTACGAAGACCTGCCCGTGGAATTGCCGTCAGACGCTAAGTTCCAACCATCGGGGCGATCACCTCTGATCGAGCACGAGGAGTTCCTGAATGCGCCTTGCCCCGCCCCCGACTGCGACGAAATGGGCAAGCGCGAGACCGACACCATGGATACGTTCATGGATTCTTCGTGGTACCACATGCGCTACTTAAGCCCTAAAGACGCCGATGATCCGTTCGACGCGGGCATCGCAGCATCGTGGGCACCAGTCGATCAGTACACCGGCGGCATGGAACACGCGGTTATGCACCTCTTATACGCTCGCTTCTTCAATCGTGCCTTACGGGACATGGGCCTGGTTGAGTTTTCGGAACCCTACGTTCATCTCTTCAGCCACGGCACTTTGACAACCGAGACCGGCAAGATCTCTAAGCGTTCCAATCCTCTCGCACCGGATCCATTAGTGCGAGAATACGGCGCCGACACCCTCCGCTGCTACCTCATGTTCCTAGGCCCTTGGGACCGAGGCGGGGCCTGGACCGAGTCGGGCATCAACGGCATACGACGTTGGTTGCACCGCGTCTGGGACACTGGCACGCGCGATGCCAGTGAACTCGACGGCGACGACGAAACCGCTGAGCGCGAACTTGACGTGGCATCCCACAAACTGACCAAGCGCGTAATCGAAGACATGCGCGCCTACAAATACAACACCGCCATCGCGGCGTTGATGACCTACGTCAATCAGATGAACGATGCTTGGGAAAACGGAGGCGTCACCTCTGAACTCTGGCGCGCCAGTTTGAAGCGCCTGCTGTTGCACTTGGCGCCTCTCGCACCGCATATCGCCGAAGAGCTATGGCTACGCAACGGATGGCAATTCTCCGTACATGAGCAGATGCTGCCGGAATGGGACGAGGCGAAACTAACCGTCGACACCATAAAGATCGTAGTCCAGGTCAATGGCCGCGTCCGAGACACCATTACGGTTCCGACTGGTGCTGGTGAGAAAGAGGTCGCCGCGGCCGCACTCTCGTCACCGGGGGCGGTTCGTCACACACAAGACAAACAAATCCGTCGCGAAATCTACGTGCCGGGGCGACTCTTCAACATCGTAGTTGGCTGAGTGCGATTTCGAATTTCTTGGTAAGCAGCCAAGTGTCGTGTAGCCTTCTGGTCGCGAATTTAGGCTTCAATCTGCGACGAGACGCTGTACGGCACCGTTCCCGCAAGACGTTACAAGCAACGCAGATCCTTCAAACACCGGCCGCAAGTAACTTGGTCTATCCGAGCTGACCGATACTCCGCCTCCATGTTCTTGTATTCAAACCCACACCAAATTCCACCGTCTTTAGACAAGTAATGAACGCGCTGCGGTGTTTTTGTAGACCACCTGCACTCAGTGGACAATTCTTCTAACACGTTCGTCGTTTGAGCCACATACGGAAATGCGAGAGCGATGTCACACGACGCATGGTGTGTGATACGCGGATATGAACGATCCGCGCGTTTGTATCCCACGCGATAGCACACCATCCTCGAGTAGCTCGCATGTTCCCCCGTACAAACCTTGAACGCGCTACAGTCCGATTCTTTGACCATGCCCACCAACCCTTCACCACACAACGAACACCTTGTGCGACTCAAACCGTATCGATAGACTTGATCAATGAATTCGTCGATCCAACGTGAGATTTCTACACACTCCATACATGACTTTCGTAGTCCTGTCTTGGAGGTGCCGTGGCGAGCAAACTCGGTGTGATGTTTCACCTTCCCGCAATCTCGACATTGCTGTTCGGTCACTAGTGACCAGGAAGTTTTCTGCTCGATATCTTGAGGCGAGTCGCTTGTGGCATCTGCTAGCTCAGCGTCGTTAGGCGTTTCTCCCAGCAACAACAGTCCACAAAATGCAATACAACACAATGCGATGGGCCACCCCAACCACGGTGAGATTGCAAACGAGAATACCGATATGACGAAGCCAAACGCGCCGAACAGCGAAATCACTCCGCACTTATTCATCTTCCGTGTTGACCTATATTACGCACCAATGAGACAACAGTTCGTTCGCACCAGAGCGCAGAAACTCTTTAGGACATCGGATCCCTAGAGACCACTCAGTTGTTTGAGTGACCATTGCCGTTGCGACGCTCGTTCAAGTCGTCGTTGTGGAAAATCCCGCGTTCTTCGCCTTGATAAGCGTGCACCGCCACCTCGATCCCGTCGACTCCTACCAACTGGTTCATCTCCTGTATGAAACGGTTAACGATGTCACGAAGATCTTCTTCGGTCAGATTTTCTCGGACGATCAGTGTCGCGTGCACCATTCCATGGGGAAAGTGTACGTCGAGCCTTCCGACATCGCGATCTTCACTGTCAACCACGAAAAACGATTCGGAGTGCGGGGTACGTAGTTCTCTGTGTAGCGTGTAATTCGTCATTTGCACTCGCCCTAACCCTCTCCTTTAAGGAAAGAGCTCATCGTTGTTTGCGCTCTCGGACCTCGCGAGAGTTCAATCCAAAGTCGCTATGTAACGTCACCTATGTGCGGACGTGACCATCGCCGATGACCACCCACTTGTAAGACATGATCTCGCGGATCCCCATTGGCCCGCGCGCGTGCAGCTTGTTAGTTGATATCGCTACCTCGGCACCCAGGCCGAACTCCCCACCGTCGTTGAACCGAGTCGAGGCATTCGCGAATACGGCTGACGCGTCGACCTCGTTCAAGAAGCGTTCGACGACCGCCGCGTCAGCGGCGATCACCGCCTCGGAGTGACCCGAACCGTAGCGTCTGATGTGCTCCAACGCCTCGTCGATGCTACGCACAACCTTCACCGACAATATCAACGCCAAAAACT
>DAOUJE010000092.1:0-1889 GCA_034423055.1 Dehalococcoidia bacterium
ATAATTCTCAATCTAATATCGGTCAAGATGCATGGCTTTATTTCCGGAGTATGTTACCCGCTTCGACTAGGAACTCTAGTCGGGATGCTACGAAGTGCCACCCCTACCGCCCGGCAAGCCTGCTCTGTGGCCTTCGTCACCAACTCTGCCGTATCCGACATCGCGTCTTCCAGCGTCATACAGGAGTCCAAAATGCTGAATGCCGCATCGATCCCATGCTCATGCACCAACTCGTATCCATCTCCCAGGCTGCCTGATATCGCAATCACCGGGACCCCAGCGGATTTCGCCTTCTGAGCAACCGCCACGGGTGCCTTGTGAAATATCGTCGAGCGATCTGTCTGGCCTTCACCGACAATCACCAGCGATGCACCTTCCAGTTTGGTGTCGAGGTCCAACGCATCGATTACGATATCTGCGCCGGGGCGCAGTTGAGCATCTGTGAAAGCCATCAGACCGGCGCCGAGACCGCCAGCCGCGCCTGCGCCCGGCACCTCCATCACGTCACGACTGAGGTCTCGTTGCAGAAGGTTGCCGTAGCGATTCAACGCGTTATCGAGGTAGGCGACGGTTTCAGCATCTGCGCCCTTCTGTGGACCGAAAATCGCCGACGCGCCGGTTTCGCCGCAGAGCGGGTTATTGACGTCGCAAGCGACATCTATCTTCGTTTCCGAAAGACGGGCATCCAATCCCGAAACATCGACCCGGTTCAAGTTCGCGAGTACTCCTCCGCCTCTCACGAGTTCTTTACCGTTCGCGTCCAACAGACTGGCTCCTAGCGCTTGCGCCATGCCCGCACCGCCGTCATTCGTCGCGCTTCCGCCAATGCCAATTATCAAGCGCCGGTAACCAGCGTCCAGAGCGAGCGACATCAGCTGTCCAACCCCGTACGTCGTGGTGACCAGTGGATCGCGTTCCTCAGGCTTCAAAAGCGCAAGCCCAGACGATCGCGCCATCTCGATTACTGCTGTCCGACCATCACCCAATGCTCCCCAAACCGCCTCTATCGGTCGTCCCAACGGATCGTCAACGATAGCCGTCATCAACTCTCCACCGGACGCGTCGACCAGCGATTGCAACGTGCCGTCTCCGCCATCAGCCACAGGCACCAGCAAAGTCTCTGCATCTGGCCACACGCGCGACACGCCTTCCCGCATCGCTTGGGCGATCTCAATGCCTCGCAGACTCTCTTTGAACTCTTGTGGAGCGATTACGATCTTCATGTTCGACTCGGTTGATTTCTTCTCGGTCAGATGTTGACAACGCGCGGCGGCACACGCGTCGATTCATTGTGGATGATTTCGATCACTTCATTGACGGCGGTTTCCAATCTACCTTCTCGATTGACGACTTGGCGATCGAAAGCTACCGACTGCTCAATCTCGGCGGTTGCGGAATCGAGCCGCGTCGAGACATCAGATTCGCTGTTGACACCTCGTCGTTCGAGCCGCTCCTGTAGCACTTTCATGTCGGGAGGATGTATGAAAATCATCAGTGCATCTGGCGACAGCTCTTTGATCCTCAATGCGCCTTGAACATCGACTCTGATGATCACGTGCTTGCCCTGGGACAAAGCATCCCGAACTTGCTGCTTCGGCACCCCGTAGTAGTTTCCGTAAACCCGCGCCCATTCCAACAACTCATCATCCGCTATAGCTTGCTCGAATTCGTCGACATTCAAGAAGTGGTGGTTAATCCCTTCCTGTTCACCCGGTCGCGGGTCGCGTGTGGTAGCAGTGACGGTGAAGTGGCAGTCGAGCCCGCGATCCGCCATACCCTCGATCAACACATCCTTGCCGACGCCCGAAGGTCCGGATATGACGACAACGAGCGGGGTGAAGTCGTCAGACTTCGCCGAGCCATCGCCGTCAGTCAACGATGCCGCCCAA
>DAOUJE010000093.1:0-12723 GCA_034423055.1 Dehalococcoidia bacterium
GGGCACATTAATAAAACCCCCCCCCCCCCCCCCCCCCCGAATCTTAAGATCGTCTAAACCACCCCATCGCGCTTCCATCCTATCCAGATTCCTGCTCATCCTGACCGTCGTTCTGGTCGCCATGGTGAGCAGCCTTCTCTTCGTTCAAGCGCAAAGCAGCATCCGGCCTTCCCCATGGGGAATGTTCAAGATACATCGCGGCTTCTATCTGTTCTGGTACGAGGTCACGGAGGCGACTGGATACGAGATTCAAATCCGTTCACAGTCCGGCGGCACGTGGGACAGCTGGACCCCTGTCAGCTACACCGGCGGCACATCTCAACCGGCGACGGTGACCGGGCTGAGCGACGGAGTCAAGTACCAATGGCGGATCCGGGGTGTGCGGGCCGGCAATCAGTACAGCCAGTGGTCGCTCCACGACAACGATGCCGATTTTTCATACACAAACACCGCGAGAAGCAATGACGCTGGCGAACCTAATATGCCTATCCTGCAATCGGCCACAGCCGGCCAGGGGTCGATCACTGTTTCTTGGGCCGCCGGGCCGTCCGTAACAGGCGCAACAGTCACCGGATACAAGATCTACTACAGGTGCTCAGACAGCAACGACAACACCTGCCTGGACGCTCAGAACACCCCCATAGAGAGGAGCACGGATGCGTTGAGCGCCAGCGCGACATCGGGTACCGTGACTGACCTTACCGCCGGCACTGAGTACGAAGTATGGGTGCATGCATTAGCTGCCAATAACATCAAGAGTCTCGGTACCTATGTCCTGACCGCCACGCCGCTGGGACAAGGAGATCCACCCACGTCTACGCCGACACATACACCTACCAACACGCCTACGCTGACTCCAACACCGACCCCGACCAACACGCATACGCCGACTCCAACGCCCACGTCTACACCAACCGACACGCCAACTCCTACGCACACACCTACGGCAACATATACACCGACACCGACACATACGCCACAACCGGGCGCGCCGACCAACACGCCCACGCCTACGCCGACCGACACGCCCACTCCGACGCATACCCCTACGCCAACACCGACACCAACACCGACACATACGCCGCAACCAGGTGCGACGGCAACCCCAACGCTGACATCGACACCGTCGCCCATATCCATGCCGTCGTTGGTTCGTCCACGTGCTGGCGCCCTCATATCGCGCATCGAGCCTAGCATCAGAGGCGTGGTGAGCGTCCTCGCTGGAGACAAGACGGTTCTGACGGTGCTCGTATACGGTGTGCAAGGCATCCAGGACCAGAAGCTCGGTGACGGCGTAGACTTCCGATGGAGCGTGGACGGTAGCAGGAGTCGTCGCATCAATATCACGCCTGGGCGAGGGTACGAGGCTCTGTACACCGCGCACGATCTTACCGGCTCGTACAACATCAGAACCGAGCTCATCGCCGAGGACTGCCAGCCGATAGGAGGTCAGAGGCGCGAAGAGGCGTGTTCCGCCGAATTCAAGGTCAAGGTCCGCCGGCCGTCAGCACCGCCGCCCACACCGGAACCATGTGTGAATCCGGCTGGCGAGATACCCGAGGTTCTCACCGATTCCGACGGCAGGCAATATGAGGTGTTCACGCCGGCTGAGGGCGGGACGTTCGTAGGAAAAGACTACTCGCTCAAAGCCGGGGCATGTGCAGTTTCCAGCGGCGAGATCATCGGAATTCGCATGTCCGGCGAAGGTCCGGTCGACTCCGACACCGGCATGATGTCCCGGCGATACACTCTCGCCGGAAGCGTATACCAAGTATCCGCGGTTGATGCCGATGGCTCAAGCTTGGCATCCTATCGGCTCCGTGACCCGGTGGCGGTGTGCGCCCCTCTTCCAGAAGAGTATCGATCAGACCTCTCCGAACTGGCGCTAGCTACGTTAAACGCTGATGGTTCGCTAACCATCCTCTCCACCTCCGTGCGTCTGAGCGGATCTGGTGTGCAAGTCTGCGGGAATCTGAGCTTGATCCCGGCGCTCCTTGCTGTCGGTGTCCCAGGCGCGCCTATGTCGACACTCGTGCCCGCTCCTGCACCGGAACTTGAAACACCTGATACCGGCGGGACCGCCCCGACATCCGCCTTGCTGATATGGGCCATCATCTTCGCCGCCGGCGTCTTGGCACTCGGAACTGCGCTCTTGGCTGTACGAGCAGCACCCGTTAGTGCTACCCGTGAACCATCTGATGACGGGTCAGTGTGATTTGTCAGCCTAGGACACGTCCGGCGATTGCGTCGCCCATGTCGGATGTTCCGATCGCTCCGCCGAGGGTGGTTGCCAGATCGGGGGTTCTCAAACCATCGGCTAGAACTGCGGCTACGGCGTTTTCGATCGAGTCAGCTTCTTCTTCCAGGGCGAACGAGTAGCGTAGCATCATTGCGGTCGATAGTATCGAAGCGATAGGATTGGCGATGCCCTGCCCGGCGATGTCTGGAGCGGAGCCGTGTATCGGTTCGTAGAGTGCGCGTTTCCCGGCGCGGCGCGGTCGGCGTCCATTTACGGGCGGTTTGGGTATTGCGGAGAGTGACGCTGACGGCAACATGCCCATCGAACCTCCGATGACTGCGGCTTCGTCGGAGAGGATATCGCCGAAAGTGTTCTCGGTTACAACGACGTCGAACTCTGCGGGGTTGGTAACCAGTTGCATCGCAGCGTTGTCGGCAAGCATGTGGATGAGCTCAACGTCGGGATACTCGACGCCGATCTCGGTGACGACTTCGCGCCACAGGCGACCAGTTTCGAGGACGTTCATCTTATCGAGGGAATGGAGCCTTTTGCGTCGAAGTCGTGCGATTTCGAAGCCCACTCTAGCGACGCGGTCGATCTCGCGCTCGCGGTAAGTCAGTGTGTCAACCGCGCTGCGTCCGCGAGAGTTTGCCCACCGCTTTTTGGGCTTGCCGAAATAGAGTCCGCTGGTGAGTTCGCGAACTATGACCATGTCGACTCCGTCTAACCGCTCCGGCCGGAGGGGACTGGCGTCGATAAGCTGCGGATAGACCTTCACGGGTCGCAGATTGGCAAACAGGTCAAGGCCTTTTCGCAGCGCAAGTATCCCGTCTTCGGGCCGTGTTTCGGCTTTCGGGTCATCCCATTTAGGGCCTCCGACGGCCCCGAAAAGTACCGCGTCACATCCTTTGATGATCTCGAGAGTTTCCTCTGGTAACGGGGTACCGAATTCGTCGATGGCACGTCCACCGCAAGCGCCCATCACGAATGAGAACGAGTGACCGAAACGTCTCTCCATAGCGTCAAGCACCTTGACCGATTCTGCCGTGACTTCCGGTCCGATCCCGTCTCCGCCTAACACGGCGATACGAATGTCCATTGCGTGCGTCTTTCGTTTGAGGTTGGTGTGTGTATTCGGGTTGTCAACTAACCGCGATCAGATGCTTCGACTCGAACTGAAGCGCGGCAAGCTTTCCTGAGCTGCTACCAGCGGGCAGCTCTTGCAGATTCGAATTCGTCGATGGCATCGCTGTTTTGCAACGTGATGCCGATGTCGTCGAGCCCTTTCATCAAGGAATTGCGACGAAACGAATCGAACTCAAACGATGCTGAAAATCCTTCGGCATCAGACACGGTTTGAGATTCTAGGTCGACGGTGACTTCGTAGCCTACGCCTTTGAGGGCGTTTCCCATGATGTGGTCGACCTGATTTTGCGACAGCACGATTGGTACCATGCCGTTCTGCATGCAATTGTTTCGGAAGATGTCTGCAAAACTCGGAGCTATTATTGCCCTGAATCCCATCTCATTTAGAGCCCAAGGCGCGTGTTCGCGCGACGAACCGGAACCGAAATTCCGTCCGGCGACTAGTATCGAGGCCCCTTGGTAACGTGCCTCGTTCAAGATGAAGTCAGGGTTGGGGACACCATCTTCAAGATAGCGCCAATCGAAGAATGCGAACTCGCCGAAACCAGTTCGTTCGATTCGTTTAAGGAACTGTTTGGGGATTATCTGGTCAGTATCGACGTTGACCCGGTTTAACGGTGCCACACGTCCAGTCAATTTAGTGAATTTTTCCATCTAGGTCTCCCCGGCGGGCGTTACCGCTCCTATCGACCACGCCGTTTGTTTTTTTCGTCTTTTTCTCGTTGTTTTTCTTCTTGTTGCCTCAAAGCGACTGCCAAAGGGTCCTCTGGTAGAGGTGGAGTAACCGTAATCAGACCGATCCTTGAAAATCGCATCTCCTGCCACACATGCAACTGTCGCAACATGAGGATGGCCACGATACCGAGGAAAATCAGCAAAACATCTGACAATACTAGCAGGTCATTAGCGTCGATCAATTCGGGTAAGGTCTGAGCATTGACGAAACGAGGGACGGTGATCGGGTTGAAAATCCACGCGGCGATCCAGAGGATCCACCATAAGTAGACGATCGCCCTCACCTTGCCCGCGCTTTTCCAAGCGGTCGGCTCATCAGTCGTTACGTCTGGGTCGCTCCCTTTGTAAAGTTCGGACAAAACTTGGCCCGGTCGGAGGAAGTTACATACCGGGATGAAGTGATGCAAAACCGACCATTCCGGTAAGTGTTTCTGCTCTCCGGATTTGAGTGGCAACAGATTTCGGCTGGCGCGATGAATCAACGAGAGATACGGGAAAGCGACTACCACGATCAGGAAAATCGCTAGAAGCCATATCAACCTTGATCGGTCTTGGCTCCTTTGGAAGTCTTCTGCGTAGGTGAACGCCGCATCGCAATCCGGATACTCGGAGACGGGGGAAGAGATTGCACCAACTATTGCATCGACGCTTGGGCAATTCAAGCCGGCCTGTTCGGCGAATGTCAACAGCGCATAGGAACTCCAAACCGCGGTGCAGATAGTGACTGGTTCCTGTTCTTCGGCTGCAATGCCGGCTGTAACGGCTTCGTCGTCAGATACCTGTTCAACGACCTCGGGTGTGTACTCCTCAGTGTTTGCACAGATCGCGCCGGATTCTTCGACGAAATTGGAAACCAGAATCGCATCCATCTCGCCGTCTGGGCATTCGTCGGACGAATTCGAGATGCCCAAAAACGCGCATTTGAATTCTTCTCCGCCGACGCGTTGGGCGTATGTTCGAGACGATTCGATTTGTTGACCGATATCGGCAGTTGGGGGTATGTCGGTTACGCCATCGTCTACCCACTCTTGGTATCGGTTAGAGTTGCTGAAATCCGTGAACGCGAGCCAAACAATGACGATGCACCATACGCCCATAGCGATGGCGGTCCATTTCAGGTTCTGTTCGTTGCTCTCGTAGGTGTAGGGTTCGTAACGGGCTTCTCGGATTTCGTCGAGGCGGTGGCGACCGGTGATGCGCGAGAAGATACCGGGTCTGGAATCATCGGAATCTCGGCGAACGCTACGGCGGCGCGGGGGAGCGTAAATGCCTCCGGTGCTTTCAGAATCTGATTCTTGTTTTGAAGTCGGCGACGAATCCGGATCACGAATCTCGGAACGGAGATCAGAGTCGCCTCGATTCCTCCTTCGTGGATGGCGGTAGATGCTGCCTGACCGGTTAGTGTCGTCACCAGTCGAATCGGTACCCGAATCTGATGCGCGCGAGTCTGAATCTTCTGGTGGTCTGGTCACGGCTTAGTGGGGAGCGGAATCTGCATCAATCCCAGTCGCGAACGTCGACGAAGTGGCCAGCGATCGCGGCGGCGGCGGCCATCTCTGGGCTCACGAGGTGGGTACGCCCGCCCTTGCCTTGTCGTCCCTCGAAGTTGCGGTTTGAAGTGGAAGCGCATCGTTCGCCCGGTACCAGGATGTCGGGGTTCATGCCTAAGCACATCGAACAACCGGATTCTCGCCACTCGAATCCGGCGTCTTTGAAGATTTCGGATAGGCCTTCCTTTTCGGCGGCCCACTTAGTCAGGGTTGAACCGGGCATCACTTGAGCTCGGACACCATCGGCGACACGTTTTCCTTCGATGATTGATGCTGCCGCGCGGAGGTCTTCGAGTCGGGCGTTGGTGCAAGAGCCGATGAAGACTCGGTCTAGCCGGATATCTTGCATCTCAGTACCAGGATCGAGCGCCATGTATTCAAGCGCGCGTTCGGCAGATTCTTGGTCGGCGGGATCCTCGAAGTCGTCAGGGCCGGGAACTGCATCTGACACTCGAGCGACTTGACCGGGGTTGGTGCCCCAGCTGATGTACGGTTCGAGGTTTTCGCAATCGACTTCGACTAGCGTGTCGTACTCGGCCCCGTCGTCAGTGACGATTTGGATCCACTCGTCTGCGACGGCATCGAAGTCATCGCCCTGTGGCACGAATTTGCGGCCGCGCATCCAATCGAATGTCGTGTCGTCGGGTGCGATCATGCCAGCGCGTGCTCCACCCTCGATGGTCATATTGCAGATGGTCATGCGACCTTCCATGTTGAGGCCGCGGATCGCTTCTCCGGTGTACTCGATTACATGTCCGGTGCCACCCGCAGTGCCCATCTGGCCGATAGTGGCGAGTATCATGTCTTTCGCCGAGACGCCGACTGGCAATTCGCCGTTAAAGCGCACCTCCATCGTCTTGGGGCGACGTTGACGGAGGGTCTGCGTGGCAAGGACGTGTTCGACTTCGGAGGTGCCGATGCCGAACGCGAGTGAACCGAATGCGCCGTGCGTCGAGGTGTGAGAATCGCCGCAGACGATGGTCATACCGGGCTGGGTGTAGCCTTGTTCAGGACCGATGACGTGGACGATGCCTTGCGCGCTCGAATCGACGTCGTAGAGTGTCACACCGAAGTCGGTGCAGTTCTGCCTGAGAGCTTCGACCTGCTGTCGTGCGATGGGGTCCTTGATGACCTCGGTACGGGTGTCATCGGTCGGGACATTGTGGTCTACCGTGGATATCGTGAGATCGGGACGACGCACCTTGCGACCAGTCAACCGCAACCCCTCAAATGCCTGCGGCGAAGTGACCTCGTGGACCAAGTGCAGGTCGATGTAGAGGATTGCGGGTTCGCCTTCGGGTTCGGCCACGAGATGCGCGTCCCAGATCTTTTCGAACATCGTCTTCGGCATATTCACCACCTGTCGGTTATGTTTGCTTGCTGGTCTCACGGCCCGGCAATGCAGGCCGTCAACCTACGTTTGCTATCACTCTTAATTCGATGGCTTCTTCTGGGGCTGAACCGTATCTATTCTCGCCTTCGTTGCCTTTTACGAACGCCACGCTGACGAGTGCCACGCTCCATGCCAGATGCGACACGATTTCGACCGCCAGCGGTGCGTCGGCCCAGAAGAATGACGTTAGCCAGCCCCCAGCGAATACTACCAGCGGGATGATCGTCCAGTAGTCGGTTCGACCAAGGTCATGGGTGCGACCAGAAAAGGCTCTCGCAACTAGGAACAGCAACAGAGTCGCCAGCATCAGGTCGACCCAAAGCCCGCCGACACCGAGTCGATCCAATGCGAACTCGATCAAAAACGAGGCTGCAAAGATCATCAGGACCTCTACGACGTAGGTCCGTCGATTGGTTCGGCGGTGCCGTCTCTCAACTTCGGCGACGGCGGTTCTTTGTCCCAAGAGGATCATTCGATGCAGCTGGTCATTCGTCAATGAGCGCGTAACGAATCGACGAATCAGATATCGCTCAAACCGTCCCGGTAACGGGGTGGCTATCGAGTTCGCTGATCATCAACGCCCGGTTGATGGCGTTCACGTAGGCTTTCGCCGACGCGACGACAATGTCGGTGTCGGATCCGCGTCCCGAGTAGGTCGATCCTTCGTGGGCGATGCGAATAGTAACTTCGCCGAGAGCGTCGATGCCTTCGGTAACCGAGCTTACTGAAAATTCGGTCAAATCGACATCGATGTCGACGACAGAATCGATGGCTTTGCACACAGCGTCGACGGGACCGGTACCTTCGGCGGATGCCTTCCGGGCATGGTCATCAGGAGTCGTCATCGACACGTCGGCTGTCGGCATATCATCGTTCCCGCATGTCACCCGGATCTTGCCGAGTTTGTATCGGCGATTGGTGTCGGCGTAGCGATGTTGTTCACGCATCAGCGCTTCCAGATCGGCATCAGTAACCTCGCGCTTGTTGTCTGCCAAATCCTTGAACGCGATGAACACATCGCTCAACTCTTCGTCGGTGAGTTGGTAACCAAGGTCGCTCAAACGCGATCGCAGTCCCGCGCGTCCAGACAGCTTGCCCAACACAAGGGCCTCGCCGCGCCAACCGACATCTTCGGGGCGCATGATTTCGAAGGTCGTGCGCTCTTTCAGATAGCCATCCTGATGAATTCCGGATGAGTGTCGGAATGCGTTTTGCCCAACGATCGCTTTGTTGTACTGCACCGGGAAGCCGAAGATGCTACTGATCATCCGGCTCGTCGGGTTGATCTCGCGGATGTTGACACCGGTCCAAACGCGATAGTGGTCCGGACGAGTTTCGATCGCCATCATCACTTCTTCCAGCGCAGCATTACCGGCTCGTTCGCCCAGTCCGTTGACGCAACCTTCTATCTGACGTGCACCGTTTTCGATTGCAGCCAGAGAGTTAGCCACCGACATACCGAGGTCGTTGTGGCAGTGTACGCTCACAACGGCATTGTCGATGTTCGAGACATTTTCGAAGACGCCTTTGATCAGCGCTCCGAACTCTACCGGGTTGGAGTAGCCGACGGTATCCGGCACGTTGACGGTTGTCGCGCCGGCGTTGATTGCGGCTTCCAAGATTGTGTAGAGGTACTCTGGAGCGGTGCGCGTGGCATCCATAGGAGAGAACTCGACATCGTCGGTGTACTGCTTGGCTTTCTCTACTGCTTCGACCGCCATGTTCATGATCGTCTCGCGGTCCCTTCGCATCTGGTGCATCAGGTGGACATCGGACGAGGATATGAAGGTGTGAATGCGTGGCTTGGCTGCACCTTCGATGGCGCGTGCGGCGGCTTCGATATCGGAGCCGACGGCTCGCGCCAACGAGCAGATCACTGGACCTTCGACCTCGTGCGCGATTCGTCGAACTGCTTCGAAGTCTCCGGGTGAGCTACCTGCGAAGCCAGCCTCGATCACATCGACATTTAGCTTCGAGAGCTGATGCGCGATCCGCACCTTCTCGCCGACGGTCAATCCAGCGCCCGCCGATTGTTCTCCGTCGCGCAGCGTGGTATCGAAGATGATTACTTGGTCTGCTTTGTTTATTGTTTGTGTGGTCATGTTGTCGCTCCTATGCTCCAGCTAGTCGGGGAGCATCTGAAACGGCTGAAAGTGTCTTGGTCCGCCCGGTCAGGTCGTGGACTCTAGCCATGGCATCATGGCGCGAAGTTCTTTGCCAACTTTTTCGACCGGATGCTCGAGGTTCTCTTTACGCATCTGATTGAAGCGGTAGAGACCTTCGTCGTTCTCGGCGATCCATTCTCGAGCGAAGCGTCCGGACTGGATGTCTTCGAGGACACGGCGCATGTTCTCCTTCACGTCCTCGTCGATGATTTCCGGTCCCCGGCTGTAGTCGCCGTACTCGGCCGTTTCGCTGACCGAGTAGCGCATGTACTCGAGGCCGCCTTGATAGATGAGGTCGACGATGAGTTTGAGTTCGTGCAACACCTCGAAGTAGGCTGATTCGGGCTGATAGCCCGCCTCGGTCAGCACCTCGTAGCCCATCTTGATGAGCTGGGTGACCCCCCCGCAAAGAACCGCCTGCTCTCCGAAGAGATCGGTTTCGGTCTCTTCCTTGAAGGTGGTGGTCAGTATGCCGGCGCGTCCACCTCCGACACCCTTGCCGTACGCGAGCGCGTTGTTCATCGCATTACCAGACGCATCTTGGTGGATTGCGACCAGACACGGAACACCCAAGCCGCGCTCGTAGACTGCGCGGACACGGTGCCCCGGCGCTTTCGGCGCGATCATCACGACATCGATATCTTCCGCGGGCTTGATCTGCTCGTAGAAGATCGTGAAGCCGTGTGCGAACAAGAGCGTCTTGTCAGCCTCGAGATTCGGCTCGACGTCGTCGCGGAACACTCCGCCTTGGATCGTGTCCGGCAAGCAGAACGAGATTAGGTCGGCGCGTTTCGCCGCTTCGGCGTTGCTCAACACCTCTAGACCGTCAGCTTCGGCTTTTTCGCGGCTCTTGCTGCCTTCATACAGCCCGACGACGACGTTGAAACCGCTGTCCTTGAGGTTCAGCGCGTGCGCATGACCTTGTGAACCGTATCCAATGACGGCGACGGTTTTGTCGCGCAGCGGCGAGTCGTCAATGTCCGCATCGTAGTAAAGCTTTGGCATTTGGTTGATTGACCTTCCTAGGTTTTGAGTGTTTAGTAGAAGTTCTCGTTTTATGAGCCTTCTAGACGCTACCGGATACTCCCGGCTCGACGTAGTATTCGTGTTGCAGTCCATTGACCCAGTTTCGGGACGCTTGGAACTCGCCATCGTCTTCGCCTTCGATGAGGGTACTGCGGAGGACCGCCACACGGCCCGTCCGCATCACCTCCTTGATGCCGAATGGAGACAAGAGTGTAATCAGCGAGTCGATCTTTTCGCGCCCGCCAGTCAGTTCGAAAGTCATACTATCGACACCGATGTCGATAACGTTGGCGCGGAAGACGCGGCTCAACTCGAGCAGTTCAACCCGCGTTTCCTTACTGGTCGCCACCTTGACGAGTGCAAGCTCGCGCCAGATGTGGTTTTTGTTGGTGATGTCGCGCGCTTCGATGACGTTGACTAGACGTTCCAGCTGCGCGGCGCAGTGGTTGACGACTCCTGGCGGTCCTTCGAGAACGAATGTCAGACGTGACAAGCCCGGTTGTTCGGAATGTCCAACTGCGAGGCTGGCGATGTTGAGGCCGCGGCGGCGACATAGACCTGCGATCCGCGCCAAGACGCCTGGTCGGTCTTCGACCAGCGCAGTGACGGTGCGAGCTTCGAATTTCGATTGAGAAGTCATGTCAGACCCTCGTGTCCTCCATCAGATCCTTGATGCTTCCACCAGCAGGGATCATCGGGTAAACGTGTTCGACTTTTTCGATGACGAAATCGACGATGACTGGGCCGGGATGGGCGTTGGCTTCCTCAATGGCATCTTCTACGTCGTTGATCTCCTCGACGCGCATTCCCTTCATACCGAACGCTTCCGCCAGCTTCACAAAGTCAGGGTTGGCAGTGTAGGCATCGGCTTGGGTATCGCCCATGTAGAAGAGCTCTTGCCACTGGGTGATCATGCCAAGGTGATTGTTGTTCAAGATGGCGTACTTGACTGGGAGTCGATTCTCGACTGCGGTTGCGAGTTCCATCATCGTCATCTGGAATCCGCCGTCGCCACAGATCGACCAGACCAACGCTTCGGGCAACGCGAGTTGTGCGCCGATCGCTGATGGCACCTCATAGCCCATGGTCCCGAGACCGCCGGAGCAGAGCCAGGTATTCGCCTCGGTGAACTTGTAGTGCTGAGCGGCCCACATCTGGTGCTGGCCGACGCCGGTGCAGATTATCGCCCTGCCGTTCGTGACGTTCGACAAACCACGCACTACGTGTTGTCCAGACAGGTTCCCGGTTTCCGGGATGTGCAGCGAGGGATGATCCGATTTCAACTGCTCTACATGCCTGATCCACTCAGGTCGCGAGACGCGATCAGCTTTCGGTATGATCTGTCCCAAAACGTGCTTCAGGTTGCCGACGATCGACGCATCGACTTGGACCGTTTTGCCGATCTCGGCCGGGTCGATGTCAATGTGTATCTTTTTTGAGCGCGTCGCGAATTCGTTCACATTGCCGACGATGCGGTCGTCGAAGCGGCTGCCAGCGGCGATGATGAGGTCTGAGTCGTCGAGAGCAAGGCTCGCGTACGCCTCTCCGTGCATACCAGGGAAGCCGACGTGAAGCGGGTGGTTCTCCGGGAAACCGGAGATGCCCAGCAGCGTCGTGACGACGGGAATCTGCGCCTTCTCGGCGAGTTCTCGCAATTCGTCGAAAGCGCGCGAGATGATGACACCGTGGCCAGCGAGGAACACTGGGCGTTCGGATGCATTGATGAGTTCGACTGCGGCATCGATCTGGTATTCCGGCGCCGTCGTGGGGATTTGGTATCCGGGCAGGTTTATCTGGCGATCGCGTTCGTAGTCGTACGAACCCTCTTCCTGCATCACATCTTTGGGAATGTCGATGAGGACTGGGCCGGGGCGGCCAGTGCGAGCGATGTGGAATGCTTCGTGGATCGTTGGTCCGACATCTTCGACGCGGGTAATCAGGTAGTTGTGTTTGGTGACGGGAAGCGTCGCGCCGGTGATGTCGGTCTCCTGGAAAGCGTCGGTACCGATCGCGGCGCGTCCGACCTGCCCAGTGATGGCCACGATCGGAACAGAGTCCATCATCGCTGTAGCAAGACCAGTGATCAGGTTCGTGGCACCCGGTCCGGAGGTGGCGAACGCAACGCCGACTTTGCCGGACGCGCGTGCGTAACCGTCGGCGGCGTGGGCAGCGCCTTGTTCGTGACGTACAAGCACATGACGGAGTTCCGGATACCTGCCAAGCACTCCGTAGAGCGGCAGGATTGCGCCGCCGGGGAGGCCGAACACGATGTCGACGCCCTCGTTGAGCAGCGCCTCGCAAACTATGTCGCCGCCTGTCAGTTTCTTTCCCATATCGCTTCTTGTATCTCTAGGCGCATCTTTCGCTACGCCATTCGGTTGTTGCGCGAATTTCGAACCAAATTAAAAATCCCCGTCCCATTACTTGAAAGGACGAGGATCAACCCGCGGTACCACCTTACTTGATTGA
>DAOUJE010000094.1:0-9859 GCA_034423055.1 Dehalococcoidia bacterium
ATCAAGTTGGCATTGGAAGACGCAGAGCGCAACATCGAAGACATCGACTACATCAACGCCCACGGCACATCGACGCCGCTAAACGACAAATCCGAGACATTGGCAATCAAGCGCGCATTCGGTGACCATGCCTATAACGTCCCCGTTAGTAGCACGAAATCGATGATCGGACACTCGCTCGGAGCGTCAGGCTCGATGGAAGCGATGGCATGTATCGGCAGCATTCGCGATCAAGTCCTGCACCCTACGATCAACTTAGACACGCCCGATCCCGACTGCGATCTCGACTACATCCCGAACGTGGCTCGCGAGACTAAGGTCGATGTCACGCTGTCCAACAGCTTCGGGTTTGGCGGGCAAAATGCGTGTTTGGTGATCGAGAAGTTCAAAGGCTAAACCCGGATATCCAGCCGACCCGTCCAAAGAACCGCTATATCAAGCCGCGACTCGCTCTTCTTCGCTTTGAACTGGCCATAGCCGCTCTAACTGGATCTCATCAGCGTGCTCCAATGCTCGCGACAAGTCATATGAGGCTTGCGCCATATACCACACTCGCGCGCTGCCGCCAAATACTTTCGACAACCTCACCGCCATCTCTGGTGAGATACCCGTTTTGCAGTTGACCAACGCAGAAAAGTGTTTGCGACTTACTCCGAGCGCTTTGGCGGCATCCGTGATGCTCAAATTCATCGGTTCGAGGCATAAAGTCCTGACTGTCTCCCCAGGATGCGGCGGGGCTTTCATCGGCATTTTCTGTACTCCTTAGTGGTAGTCCACAAGATCGACATCGCAAACGTCGTAACCATCGAATCCGAAAGTAATTCGCCAATTCGCCGAGACGCGGACGGACCATGTTTCGCCCTGAGCGCCGCGGAGTCGATGCAGATAAAGCCCGCTCACGTCCATGTCGCTGGGGTCTCTGGCGACATCTAGCAGCAAGATTATCGATCTGATCCTATTCAGATGGTTCGGGTTGAGACGTCTGCCATCACCGCGGCTGTAGAGTCGCTCAAGCCCGCGGTGCCGAAAACTAACGATCATTGATCAGAGTGTAACCTGCAACGTTACAGGTGTCAACAATTCGGGCGATCACCACCCCGGCCTTTCCTCCCGATCGATCTTGTCCTCATCCAAGTCCATCCCCACACCTGGAGCGGTCGGAATGGCGATCATCCCTCCTACCGGGTTTACGGGATCGGCGAGGAAGTGTTGATGGATGCGGTTCCATTTGATGAGGAACTCTTGATACGGCGTGTGAATCGGTGACTGGGTTACCGATACGTGGATACCTGCGGGCGATGAGTGACCGTGCGGAATCGTGATCAGGTCGGCGGCGGTTGCGACCGCCATTATCTTCAACGTCTCCGAGATGCCGCCAGCCCAATAGATGTCGGGTTGCAGGATGTCTAACGCCTCGGCATCGATGAAGCGTTTGAACCCCCAGCGAGTGTATTCATGCTCGGCGCCAGAGATCGGGATGTTGGTCTTCTCGCGAATCTTGCGGTAGGAATCGATCCGGTCGGGCATCGCGACCTCCTCGAGCCAACGCGGTTGGCAATCCTCGATAGCAACCGCGAGCTTGAGGACGTAGTTGACATCCATCGACTGCCAGCAGTCAAGCATGATGTCGTAGCCCTCGCCAAGCGTGTCGCGCAACGTCTCGACCATCGCGATGTTTGCCCTCAATCCCTCATGACCAGACATCGGACCATGACGGAAGAACCACTTCTGCGCGGTGTATCCGAGAGACTTGGCCCAGGCGGCGCGTTCACGTACCAGACCCATGTCGGTCACGTTGAATCCGAGCATCGACGCGTACGCCGGTACTGCTTGTCTCGTAGGTCCACCGAGCAGCGTGTAGACCGGAACGCCAAGCGCGCGTCCCTTAAGGTCCCACAACGCACAATCTACAACCGAAATTGCCATCATCGCCTGTCCGTGTCGTCCATGCACCTGTGAGCGGTGCATGATGTCCCACAAGAACTCCGTCGCCATCGGGTCACGGTTCAGCAGTAACGGCGTCAGTTGCTTGTCGACCAAGTAAGCGACCGTCTCCTCCACCGGACCACCAATGCCGATCGCACCGTCGTCGGCTTCGATCTGAATGAAGTACGCGTCATGATCGATGCAGTTTAACTGCGATTGATCAGTCATCACCCCTGCACGGCGCTTAGAACCTCGGAACTCTTCATACACGTCAAGCGGCATCGCCAGACGCTCTTCCCAGAACTCACCCTCGGTCTCAAAAGCCCCGAAGACATGCCTGATCCTAACGTTAGATATCTGCGACATCGCTGCCATCTCCCGCCTCCTTCCTCGGTTACCTTTACTTCATTCCATCTAGGCTACTGGGCGCGGTTGCGGACCTGCTCCAGCTCAATCTTCGCGCGCCTAGATTTCCTTACCAAGTAGATGGTGACACCTACGAAACCTATTGAGACGAAAACCCAAAGGATCGTGCCCAGCACCAGATTCGAACCGCCGCGGGCGCGCTCGAACACTTCGGTTGCAAGAGTGAGCGTGGCCTCGCCGAGTTCCGGATGCTCAATGACCACATCTATAGCCCAAACACCTTTCTCCTCCATCTCAAGACGACCGACGTAGTACTCACGGTCCGCCGGAGAGTTGAGAGCCGGAGCTACCTGTTTTTCACCGTGTTCGGATGGTGTGGCGTAGACCTTGACGATAGCGTCAGGGACATTTGCACCAGTCTCTCGGTCATAAACTTGGACGGCATAGGTTAGCGTACCGATGATGACCCGTTCTGGAGACTGGTGGACAACCACTCGGTAATTCCCGACGTTTTCATCAGCGACGATAACGTAAGGACCCGAAGTAAGAGTCAGGGGTTGTGCGGATGCGGTTTGTGTTGCGAAAAGTGCTGACGACGCTAGCGCGACAAGAGTTGCGGCGCGTATCGGGCTTGCCCTCAAGAAGTTGAGAAATATCCGCGGCATCTAGTTACAACAATACCGTATGAGCCGACCATATCTCCTAGATAAGGGATAATGGCTTCATGCCGGAAGCACCAGATTTACATGTGTTACGAGAGTATCTTGCGCCCAGATTGACGGAGCGAGAAATCATCTCGATACGCGAGTTGCGACCATTAGTCGTAAGGAACTTGGTCGGCGCACCGATGAGTGAACATGCCAGCGGACGCGTCATCGAAGGCTTGGGACGGAAAGGGAAGTTGCTAATCATGTCCTTGTCTGGCGGAATGTCCGTGGTTGTCAGTCCGATGTTGACCGGCGAGTTGTCATTAGCGGAACCAGGTAAGCGGACGCTGAAATCGACGATTTTGACTGTGAACTTAGACGATGGTATGCAGATCCGATACACGGACCCCAAGCGAATGGGGCAGATCTACTATCTGGCGTCGGATCGTTTAGATGAAATAACCCGCGTCGCCGATCAAGGGCCAGATGTGCTTGACAGAGTACTCAACCTCCCAGACTTCAAAGCGGCATTGAAGCGGTACCGAGGCGAAGTGAAGGGCGTCTTGACACGCGGACAATTAGTCGCAGGAATCGGCAACGCGTACGCTGACGAGGTGCTTTGGGAAGCTGGAATCTATCCATTCAGAAAAGTGACAAGGCTGAGTGGCGAAGAGGTTCTGCGGCTACACGACGCGACGTACCGAGTACCGAGCGAGGCAGCAATGACGTTACAGAAGATATTTGGTGCGGACCACCCTCGAAAAGAGCGAAAATTCCTCAGTGTGCACGGCAAATCGGGATCGGATTGCCCGAAATGCGGCTCCGTCATCAGTTCAGTGAAAACGAGGCAACGCGACACGAACTTTTGCCGCAGTTGCCAACCCGGCACGATGTTTGAATGAAGCATTTACTGTTTTTCGGTGGGATAGGGGTTATATAGAATCTCGCCTATAGTGACGGAGGGCTCGTAAATCGTCTTTTCACTCGCCCTGTCTCACCGAATCGGAACTAGATTGTTGGATCTGAACGACATTGCAGATATTTCCGCGGTCGCGCGGGATGTCGCTTTCGTTGTCGTTTGCATCGTAGTGACAATCGCAGTCTTGTTGATCCTGTCCGGTGTGCGCAAGGCGACGCAACGATTGAACGAAGCGATGGATCGTGTCGACGACCTGTTGGACACGATTGTCGCAGCACGTGATTCGCTTGCTGAGTTAAGGCAGCGAGTCCGAAGCAAAAGCGGCGTCGGAGCGGATAATTCCGATGGCGGATTCAACGTCGTTACTTGGTTGCTTACACCGCTTGGTTATGTGATCGGCCAACGATTCAAACGCCGTTCACCCAAATCAGACCAAGAGGACGAAACAAGAAACGGGTGAGGAACAATTCCGCACTCAAACATCTCTAAGAAACGGAGACAAGATATGGCCAATGGAAGTGGAGACAGTTTTCTCGCAGGGGTGATACTCGGCGGTATCGCAGGGTTCGCAGTCGGCATCCTACTAGCACCCAAGTCTGGTTCCGAGATGCGAGCCGATTTGCTCGACCGCACTGACAGCGCGCGGGAGCAGATCTGGGACCGAACCGGTTCGGCACGCGAACAATTCATGGACCGAACCGGCACCGCTCGCGAGCAGATGGAAGACTTACTGGACACAACCAGCCAGCGCCTCGAGGAGATACGTGCCGAGGCCGCCGGGATCGCATCGAGTTTGCGACAACGGGTGACGAAGGGCACGTCGAACGATGACGACGGGATGCCTGTAATGGCAGAATTCGAATCTGCGCCACAGGCTGAGGAACAAGAACGCGTCTAGTTGAATTCGAAGTGTTACGTCAGACTCCAGTCACCTTAGCGTGACTGTGGCGGCAGGAGTCTGTTGGCGCATCGAATCTGGATTCACCTGTGATGTCTAACAGCGATCGACCACTCATCGTCGTTCCATCGGACGATCCGGCTCAATGCCAAGGTTCGCCGCGCATGGCGGATCTCCAGGCGGTTGCTGATCTCAAGATATTCCCGACGCGCGCCGACAGTTTCGACGAACAAATCGAACGGGCACAAGGCGCCACCGTCATCATCAACTCTCGCAGCTACTTGGAATGGCGGGAAGATGCCTTTCAACTGCTCCCAGATCTGCGCTTCATCTCGGTCTGTGGCATCGGTACAGATTCGATCGATCTCGATGCCGCACGAGACCACGGGATTACGGTCTCAAACATCCCGGGAAAGACCGCACCGGTAGTAGCAGAACACGCGTTTGGACTGATGTTCGCAGCCGCCAAACGCGCTGCTTGGTACACCGAGATGACCCGCAAAGGCGAGTGGGTAAAACAAGACGGTGTTTTCCTTGGGGACAAGACCGTTGGCATTGTCGGAACCGGCAACATCGGTGCTGAGATGGCACGATTGTGCAACGCGTTTGGAATGAACGTCATCGCATACACCTTCAACCCGTCGGGTGAGCGAGCCGAAAAACTCGGCGTCCGATTCGTCAACCTCGACGAGTTGCTTGCTTCGTCGGACGTGGTCACCATCCACACGAAGTTGACACCCGATTCTGAAAAGCTGATCGGGGCGCGGGAAATCTCACTCATGAAACCCACTGCGATCCTCGTCAACGTCGCACGTGGACCGATTGTCGACGAAGCAGCACTCGTCGAAGCTCTCAACGCCGGTCATCTTTCCGGAGCAGCTCTCGACGTCTTTGAAGACGAACCCTTGCCTGAGGGCAGCCCGATTACGCGGTGCGAGCAAGTAGTGCTTACGCCGCACATCGCTGATATGACCCCGGAGGGATTAGATTTGCTCAACCAAGGCGTTGTTGAAAACTCGCTGGCATATTTGAACGGGACACCTCAGAACATAGTTAATTGACCCGCCGGAGGCAGTCGCAATGATTGAGATCCGCGAATTGCAGCAGGGAGATGCCGACAGTGTGTTGGCGTTGGACCAAGAGATCCGTGGCCCTGATCGATCCTTGACATGGGATCAATACGTTGGACGCGTCCTGCAAATCGTAGCTCTCGATTCGCTGGAATACGCGCCTTGGGGATGCTTCGTGGCAGTCGATCAGGAGCATGGGGGCGAAATCATCGCTTTTCTAATGTCCGAGCGACAGTCATCCTCGTATGGGCTGCCGCCGGGTGTGCGCATCGTCGCGATGGCGGTTCATCCCGACTACCGTCGGCAAGGTGTCGGGTCGAAATTGGTTTCGGCACTCACGGCTAAGGCCAAGGCCGACGGCGTAACAAGCATGTTTTCGGTGCTCCTAGACGAGGACGAACGCGATGCCTCTTTTCTGGAGCGCAATGGTTTCTCGAGCGCACAGTTCAAAGTCTTCACGAAAGATATCTGAACATGGCCGAGGGTGTCAACCCTGCCTCGATGCCTGAAAGCGAACGAAACGACGCGCAAAGGGCATTAGATTCGCACCCGCGCCGAGAATCGCTTCTGATACGCGAACGATTGGTCGCCGGCGTACGGGCAGGCATCACTTCACAGCACGGGTTAATCGCACATGGCCGGGGTGAAGCGTTCGACTATCTAATCGGCGAACGCACGCGCGAATTTGCCGAGATCGCGGTCCGCGCAGCGGTTGCGATGCTGTTATTGGCGGAACGACCAATCATCTCAGTAAACGGCAACACTGCCGCATTGGTGCCAGATGATCTGGTGAGGCTCTCCAAAGTTACAGGCGCACATTTAGAGATCAACCTTTTTCACCACTGTGAAGAACGAGTCTCGGCGATTGAACAGCACCTGGTAAAGTTCGGCGGCACCAACATTCTTAAACCCTCCGAAGACACGGTGATATCGACGTTGAGCAGTGACCGCAGATATGTCAATCCTGAAGGCATCGCCGTCGCTGACGTGATCTTCATTCCGCTTGAAGACGGAGATCGGTGCGCCGCGTTACGGGCATCCGGCAAGTCGGTCATCACGGTCGACCTCAACCCGCTTTCTCGCACTTCGCGCGACGCGTCTATAACGATCATCGACAACGTCGTCCGCGCTGCGCCACGCATGGTTGAACGCGCAGCTGAGATGCGCCGAATGGGGAACCATTCAACTCTCTTAATCGACTTGGAAAGTTACGTCCACGCAGCAATCCTGCGAGCTGCTGAGAAAGCGTTGAGAACAGGGGTGTAAGGTCGCTCGTGTTCTTGAGTAACCTCTCCAAGTGCCAGTCGGACGGCACGAATCGCTTAGATTCGGATGCGTAATCTAGTATGTTGGCGAAAGTTGCTTCTGCTGCTTTTGCGAACATATCGACATGGAACCTCAAGACAATCGAACGAGAATTGGGGACCAGGTTGTTCGCGTCCCGCGTAAAGCCGCGACTGTGTCCGTAGATGTGTCAGTCGCACCACGCACGATATCCGTGCGCGGCCTCACATCGCCGATGTCCTTGATTTACGGGTTCTTCATCATCGACTTGATCGGCGCATCCCTGCTCATGCTCCCCATTTCCAGCAAGGCACCGGGAGCCGCAAACATTCTCACATGTTTCTTCACCGCAACTACATCTGTAACGGTCACCGGGCTGGTCACAGTCGACACGCTCGATCACTGGACGCTTTTCGGCCAAGCGGTTATCTTGACCCTGATCTTCATCGGCGGGTTGGGATTCATGACTGGTGCTGCCTTCTTGATCATCCTCATCGGTCAGGAGCTCAGATTGCAGAATCGCCTCATCGTGCGAGAAGGACTCGGTTGGGGTCAACTTGGCGACATCACAATACTCGTCCGGAACATCGTCATCTTCGCCGTCGCTGTTCAGTTCATCGGGTTCGTCGTGCTGTGGGTGTACTGGACATTCATCCGTGACCTATGGGAGGGCTTGGAATTCTGGCGCACACTGTGGCTTGCGCTTTTCCACTGCATCTCCGGCTTCAACAACGCCGGGATTGAGGTGTTGCCGAATGATGTAGTCGGAGGAGACAGCTTACACGGTTTTGCCTCTGATTACTTCACCTTGTTCGTTTTCGCGGCATTGATCTTTGTAGGGAGCACGGGTTACGTGCTTTGGAGCGATGTGTGGGAGAAGAAGGGTTTTCGGATGCTCCGGTTGGAGAGCAAGTTAATACTGATTGGTCTTGCAGGGCTGTTGCTGGTGGGCTTCGCGACTTACGCGATAGGCGAGTGGAACAACCCCGCAACATCAGGTGGAAACAGCATCGCGCAGAAAATATCTGATGCTGCATTCCATACGGTTTCAGGGCGCACAGCCGGATTTTCAGTAATCGACTACGGTCAGGCTACGAGCGCAACCGACTTAGCGACCGAGGTGTTGATGTTCATCGGCGGAGCATCGGGAACGGTTGCGGGCGGTATCAAGGTCAACACGTTCATGGTGATATTAGTTGCGGTAATCGCGACGATGTCGGGGCGGAACAATACGTATATCTTCGGAAGTCGCATCCGACCATCCACCGTGCAGCGCTCCTTGGTTCTTGGTGTAGTATCCGCAGCGATTGTGGTCGGTATGGCATATATGGCTTTCCTGCTACAGTCCGACTTGCCGTTCCGAGACGTGTTTTTCCAAGTGATATCAGCAGCTGGAACCGTCGGCCTCGATACGGGCATAACCGCGCAACTTAACGGTCCTACCCAGGCGATAGTGATCGTTGCGATGTTCTTGGGTAGATTCGGACCGTTGACTTTGGCATTGTTGATGGCGGGTCGGCAAGTCGAGGAACGATATGCCCTGCCTGCAGAAGAGGTTAGAATCGGTTGAACTGTCATCACCTTCTCCACGCTCCGAGTAACTCCAAGAGTCGAAAATGGCAACCCAGAACATTGTCGTAGCCGGTGCCGGCCGTTTCGGCTCGCAAGTAGCGACCGTGCTGTTTCAGCTCGGCCACGACGTATTGGTGATTGATCAGGACCAAGCGAGAATCCAAGAACTCATCGGGCGGGTCACATACTCCGTGGCCGGCGATGTCACCGATGAAGTCCTGATGCGCGACCTGGGGGTCGAGAGTTTCGACGTTGCTATCGTTGCAATCGGACGAAACGTCGAATCCAGCATCATGACCGCGGTGTTACTTAGGTCGTTGAACGTTCCTATGCTGGTTGCACGGGCGAGGAATCGGCTTCACGCAGAGACGTTGCAACGAATCGGTTGTGACCGCATTATCAACGCCGAAGAAGAAGCCGGGATGCGTTTGGCGCAGACGTTATTCACCCCTAACGTCGCAGACTACATACCCCTCGGAGGTTCTCAAGGCATCAGTCGAATGCAGATCCCGGAACGATTCGCAGACATGACCCTGAGCGATGCGGGCTTCACGGAGTTTCGAGACCAGGATCACCTGTCGGTTTTGGCACTGATCCGCGACCAAAACGCGCGACTGATCCCGGATCTCGATGAACGCACGCGATCGACCGATGAGATCGTAGTGGCCGGACAGAAACACCTCGTTGACGAGTTGGCCGGATGAAGTACTCCCGAGTCATGTGTCTGGTTCGTGGCGACGACAGCGACAAAGAGGCTATCGACACGGCTGTCAGCTTGCTCACCGGTAACAACCGAAGCCTTCAGTTCGTGTACATCATCGTCGTCGATCGGAGGTTCGCGCTAGATTCACCCAATCCCACACGATATCGAGAGGGGGAAAGCACTCTGCGGGATGCCGAGTTCGCAAGCGGGCTACGCGGCGGAGTCCGAGGCTCGATACTGCAGTCCAGGTCTATCGGGCCGGTATTGGTTAGAGAGGCTTTGGATCACGCCGCCGAGGTGATTGTCGCTTCGGTCAAGATCGTCTCAACGCTGAACGCGAGAAAGATCGATTCTGATGCGGAGTATCTCATGACTAACGCGCCCTGTGCAGTGGTGTTGGTACGCGAACCAACCAGGGGCTTTGAAGCTGCATCGGAGCAACCTGATCAGAAGATCCTCATGCGCGCTAATGGC
>DAOUJE010000095.1:0-19135 GCA_034423055.1 Dehalococcoidia bacterium
ACGCAGGGGGATGCCCGCCGTCGATAAAACAACACCCACCCATCCCTAAAACCCTTCCCCATCCTGCACATCCTAGTTCAGATCCCTAGATACCCCCACAATCGCATCCTCCACCGCATCTCATGTCATTCCGAGCCCCTCGCCCTGTCATTCCGAGCGCAGCGAGGAATCCAAACTCCCCTTTCGAGAAGCGAAGGGGGACGCGGAGCGAAGCGAACGCAGGGGGATGCCCACCGCCATCCCTCGTCATTCCGAGCACCCCCGTCATTCCCGCGCAGGCGGGAATCCAGAGCGGAAGGGCGCAAGGGGGCATGCACCCCGGCGGCGAAGCCGCCCCGCGTAAACCAACCCAAACAACCAACATCTATCCTTAAAATCCTTCCCAATCCTTCGTATCCTAGTTCAAACACCCCACAAACCAGCATCAAACATCGGAGACCATACCTATGCCCCTAAATATCGCCGCAAATCTGACCATGATGTTCAACGAACACGAATTCATGGACCGATTCGCGGCCGCCGCCCGCCACGGCTTCAAAGGCGTCGAATACCTCTTCCCCTACGACTATCCAGCCGAAGCTATACGCGAGCAACTAGATGCAAACGGCTTGAAACAGGTCCTTTTCGATTTCCCAGCTGGAGACTGGGCAGCAGGCGACCGCGGCATCGCAGTCCAACCCGATCGCGTCGGAGAGTTCCAAGACGGTGTCGGCGTGGCAGTCGAATACGCTGAAACCCTCGGCTGCGAACGCTTGACCTGCCTCGCAGGAATCCCAGACGACAGCACCGATACTGAAGTCGCTGAGCAAACCATGATCCGCAACCTGCAATTTGCAGCCGACGCAGCCGCTCGCATCGGCGCCACCGTTCTCGTCGAACCGCTCAATACTCGCGATGTTCCCGGAACCTACGTCTCGAAATCAGCGCACGGCGCGCAACTCGTCCAAGCCGCCGACCGCAAAAACGTACGCCTCCAATTCGATGTCTACCACACTCAAATCATGGAAGGCGATATCGCAACCAAATTCTCCGAGCTCTTGCCAGTGATCGGACACGTCCAAATTGCCGACAACCCCGGGCGGCACGAACCCGGTTCGGGAGAAATCAACTACCCGTTCGTCCTGGATCACATTGCCAACAGCAGTTACGACGGTTGGATCGGTGCCGAATACATGCCCGCTGGTGACACCGAAGCCGGACTGGGTTGGGTCAAGCCCTACCTATGAAAAAGTCCGTCATTGAATAAGCCCGTCATTCCCGCGCAGGCGGGAATCCAGGGGCCGGGAGGAGGCGGTATCCCCTCTCCCTCGATGGGAGAGGGCTAGGGTGAGGGTGACGGAGCGTAAAAGGGGCCTAAGCCGTCGCCGCAAGGTCCTGGTCGGATGTCCCACCGCGCACCCTGGCTGCCACGTCCGGGAAGTACGTATCCAGAACCTGATCGACTATGCCTTCAGCGTCTAGTTGCAACTGCCGACGTTGGTCCGCGGCAGTCCCATGCTCGATAAACGCATCCGGCATCCCGACCCGGTGAACCAATACGTCATCCAACCCGGCATCCTTCAAGGTCTCCAAAACCGCAGAACCGAATCCACCCGCTAGCACGTTCTCTTCAACCGTTACGATCTGTCGAGTCTTGCGCGCTGTTTCGAATATCAAATCAGTGTCCAGTGGTTTGGCGTAAACCGGATCTACTACTCCGCACGAAATACCGTACTCCGCAAGCACTTCCGCCGCCTCGACAGCCGCACTGCAAGACTTGCCAAGCGCGAATATCGCCACGTCTTCACCATCCATCAACACCGAACCTTTACCGATTGGGATTTCGTGCAACTCTTCGTCAAGAGGTACTCCCACCGCGGTCCCACGCGCAATCCTGATCGCAAACGGTCCGTCGTACTTGTAGGCCGTGTAAACCAGGTGTTGCAACTGGTTCTCGTCACGCGGCGCCGTCACAATCGCATTCGGCAGGCATCGCAGATACGTGATGTCGAACGCTCCGTGGTGCGTCTTCCCATCCTCGCCGACGATCCCGGCCCGGTCTGCAATCAACTTGACCGGCAGATTCTGCAAGCAGATGTCGTGAAGTATCTGATCGAACGCCCTCTGCATAAACGTCGAATATATCGACACGAACGGCTTCAGATCCTTCGATGCCATTCCCGCTGCCATGCTTACTGCGTGCTGCTCAGCAATCCCGACATCGAAAACGCGCTCCGGGAACTCGTGCATCACATCCACCAAACCCGTGCCCTCCAGCATCGCCGCGCTTATCCCGACCACCGCTTCGTCTTCTCGCATTATCTTTGCCAGAGTTTCCGAGAATACCTTCGAATACGTCGGCGCTCCAGACGAATCGCCAAGCGGTGAACTCGGCTGATGGAACTTAACCGGGTCATCCTCCGCCGGCTCGAACCCGTGACCCTTGTGCGTCACGATGTGAATCAACGGCACCGATCCGGTCGAGTTTTTCGCCTGCCTTAGCGTCTCTTCCAACTGCTTGAAATCGTGGCCGTCGATCGGTCCCAGATACTGGAACCCCATCTCCGTCCACAACATCGTCGGCACGATCAATCCTGCCAACCCGGTGTTGAACCGCTTCACGATCCGATACATCAACTCGCCAGTCGGAACCCGTTGGGAGATCGACTTCATCCGCTCAATCATCGCCTGAAACTCGGGATGCGTAATCAACCGCTTCCGCCAGTTCGTCAGGAAACCAATATTCTCCGAGATCGACATCCCGTTGTCATTTAGAACGACGATCATCCGCTCTGGATTCAGATGAACAATATTGTTGAGCGCTTCGAAACTGGAACCCGAGGTCATCGCACCGTCGCCGACCACCGCGATCGTCCACGAATCGCTCTTTTGATTGACCGCGCTCTGCGCGATACCAAGCGCGATGGATAGCCCGGTACCCGCATGACCAGCCGCCAAGGTGTCATGCTCGCTTTCTTTCGGCTCCCCGAATCCCGATAACCCCCCTTCCAATCGGATGTCCTGAAACTCATCCCGACGCCCCGTAACCAGCTTGTGCGTGTACATCTGGTTGGTTGTGTCCCACACCAAGCTGTCTTTCGGGCTCTCAAACACCCGGTGCAACGCCAACGTCAGCTCAACCACACCTAAGTTGGAAGCGAGATGACCGCCGCGCTCGGTGATGACCGAGATGATGGTGTCTCGAGCCTCTGCTGCGACCTGTTCCAGCTCCTCATAGCTCAAACCATCGAGATCACCCGGAGCATCTATACGGTCCAATAGACGGTCAGTCATTAATTTCGACCTCCCAACGTGGGGGCGCAACGTCGTTTCTACCCTTCTCCGCTTCCCTGCACAATCCTCAGTGTCGCATGTAGTGAAATATACCACAGCCTAGGTTTCTGATACATCGGTTCACTTGCTGCCGATGCGATGTGTGGAGCAGCGCGAAAACCCAAAATGCTTATGCTTTTACAAGAAATTGCAGCGATTGCCTTCACGCGCTGTTGACTAATACCGCGTAAAATAGCCTCGCGCAATTGAGGAGAATTTGTAGTTAACCGGGGCCGCAATTTGGAACAGATCGTAAAACGATTCGGCTTTGAATACGACTTTGACTCGTTGCGTGGCGATGTATTTGGCGGTTTGACAGCCGCGGTCGTTGGATTACCCGTCGCACTCGCATTTGGCGTAGCGTCTGGCCTCGGCGCAGTCGCCGGTATCTACGGCGCGATCGCCGTCGGTTTCTTCGCCGCCGTCTTCGGCGGAACAAAATCACAGATATCCGGACCCACCGGACCCATGGCAGTAGCCATGGCCGCCATCGTCACTCTTGCCGGTCCCGAAAATCTGGGTGAGGCGTTCACGATCGTCATCCTTGCCGGAATAATTCAGATCCTGCTCGGAGTACTGAAGATCGGGCGATTCGTCGCATACACCCCCTACTCCGTGATCTCGGGATTCATGTCCGGTATCGGAGTAATCATCATCATTTTGCAAATCCTCCCATTCATCGGCCAATCCGGCGTATCTGGCGGACCAATCGGCGCAATACAGGCATGGCCCGAAGGGTTCACCAATTTCGGCGTCAGCGCATTCATCGTTGCCGTCGCAACCCTATTGATCGGAGTGTTCTGGCCGCAACGATTCAGCCGATACCTGCCTTCAACCCTCGCAGCTCTCCTCACTGGAACCCTCATCGCACTACTTGGAACGCAATTCGCGATTCCATTGCTCAAAGGCGCACCCGTCATCGGCGAAGTTCCATCTGGTCTACCAAGCATAGTTGTGCCGGTTATCTCAACCGACCTCCTCGTCAATGCTGTGCAACCCGCATTGATCATCGCCCTCCTCGGCTCCATCGACAGCCTGTTGACCTCACTCATCGCCGACTCCATGACTCGAACTCGGCACAATCCCAACAAAGAACTCGTCGGCCAAGGCATCGGTAACGCAGTCGCCGGCTTCATCGGCGGACTTCCCGGCGCCGGTGCCACCCTCGGCACCGTCGTCAACCTACGAGCAGGCGGCCGAACCCCGATATCCGGTGTCATCAGAGCCGCGATTCTCCTTGCGCTTATTCTCGGAATTGGCAGATACGTCGAAAACATACCCCACGCAGCCCTCGCCGGAATCCTCGTCAAGGTCGGATGGGACATCATCGACTGGCGATTCATCACCCGCATCCATCGCGTTCAACGAGAACACCTCATCGTAATGGTCATCACCATGGGCCTAACCGTCTTCCTCGACCTCGTTACCGCAGTCGCCATCGGACTCATCGCCGCCGGCATGGCTACCGCAAGACAACTCGAAAGACTCGAGCTCGACAGCGTCGTCTCAGTGCCTATCCTAGACCAGGTATTCTTCACCGGCTACAAAGCAGCCCAATCAATCGACACGTTCTCGGCACGAGTCGGAGTGATCGCCTTAAGGGGAAGCTTCACAGTCTCATCGTCCAGCCGACTTATCACCACGATCAGCGAAGACATCCGTGAACACGAAATCATGATTCTCGACTTTACCGATACCGTTTACATAGACGACAGCGCAGCTCTAGTCGTCGAGCAGATGATCGACATCGCCATCACCGAAAACAGCAAATGCATCCTCATAGGACTCGACGGCGTCCCGGAAACCGCTCTTCGCGCTCTCAACGCTATCGACAAAGTCCCTGAAGAACACATCGTCGACGACTTGGAAGGCGCTAAAGTAGTAGCACTTGAAATGCTCGGACTCGAAACCGAACGCGAATCCTAAGCCAGCCCCGCCACCAAAGCTACCCAAACGTCGCGCTATAATCCATAGCATTCGCTATACCGCCCCCGAACAACCCGCGTATTTTCGTCAATGCCTCAAAAACTCCAACAAGGCGACCGCCTGCCCAAACTCAACTTCAAGCTCGTTGACGGCGATGAACTCGACCTGCCCCGTGGCATGTCATCGCGCTACCTCGCTCTCCTGTTCTTCCGCGGCACGTGGTGAAGCTATTGCCGCAGGCAGCTAGGCAGCTACCAAGAACGTCTCGCCGAACTCAAAGCCCTCGGCGCTGACGTCCTCGCCGCAACCGTCGGCACCCAAGACGAAGTCAAAGCCATGCGCGACGAACTTGGACTCACCTTCCCAGTCGCATACGGCCTTACCGAATCCGAGTTCGAACCGCTGGGCGCATGGTGGACAACCGATCACCACGGTCGATACATGCAACCCGCTGAACTCCTGATCTCACGCGGCGGCGTGGTCTTCGGATCCATGTACGCCTCCGGCCCAGTCGGACGAATGTCCGTCGACGAAGTCCTAGTCGCCATTAAAAGCCGAGAACAACGCACCTGACGATCTGATTAGTCGGCATCCCACAAGCACCCTTCCCTTTTTGCGCAGCAAAAGGGGGACGCGGCGAGCGTAGCAAGACGCAGGGGGGTCATACCCTTACGCACCTAAGCCTCCTCAAACCTAGGCTTAGTTTTGAAACTCTCAATCATGTTGTTTGCAATACAAATTACTTTGCATTACAATCGATTCAAATCGCCTATGGCTCCCTGGCTATCCAAGAGCGTCGAGACCGCTAAACACTCTACGAAAGGACTCCAATGCAATCTCCAAATGACCCCTCACCAGAAAACAGTTGGAACACCATCCATGACACCATGGATCAGTCGCGCAGCTCCATGTACCTTGCGGGAATGGACACGATCCTGCTCATGTGGGGCGGGCTGATAGCTATTGGGTATCTCGGTCAATTCGCGATCCTGTCGCTGGCGACCGACCTCGCTGAGAGCAGTCCGTGGATATTAGGTCCGTTTTGGTTGGTTGTAGTCGCGATAGGCATGGTTGCGAGCAGCATCATCGGACACCGCGCGAGCAAGAGTCGCTCCGAAGGAGACGCGGCGCGAAACGCGGGGTTACGTGTGTTCGCATTCTGGACCGTAGTGGTCGCCGCAGCCTTTCTGATCCCAGGCGCGGCTGGGCTGTGGAACGACGACACAGCCTCCAGCATCCCGGGCGTTGCGATCGGTATCATCGCGCTTGGATATACGCTCTTCGGCATCATGCACCGCCCCGCGCTCGCCGTCGTCGGTGTAGGAATCGCAGCCGCGTACTTCATCCCTGACTACTTGTTTGGCGACATCGCGGCGGCAGTAACTGCGGTATTGATTTTGGCAGTAGTTTTAGCTGGCGCGCTCTGGCTCCGGAAGAGCGGAATTGCATGACACAAGAACCTGTCGTCCTAGACGAGATCATCCATCAACCAGTGCGGTTGAGGATCATGACGATGCTCGTGTCGATACCTGAGGCCGACCGCGTAACGTATGGATTCGTGCAAAAATCCTTGGGCCTAACCGGCGGGAATCTGACGACCCATCTCCGGAAACTCGAAAACGCCGACTATCTGCAAATCACCAAAGAGTTCCACAACCAGAAGCCTAGAACGTGGATTCAGGCCACAACAGCAGGACGCCAAGCCTTCGCCGAATACTTCACCAACCTCCAAAAAGTCCTCGATTGGCATCCCGAGGTTTGATATCAGTACATGTGAGGTTGGAGGGCCGTAGCGAGGGTGAGCTCGATGTCCTGGATAGCCTGTGTCATCGCTTGACCGATGAGGTCGAGACGCTTGACCTGCTCGATACGAGGCGTTACAGCCTCAAGTTCTTGTGAAGACAGAATCGTTCTGAATATCCCGCAAGCGTCGGCGAGACAAATGATGACGATATCACGCGGATCCGGTATCTCGTCGCTGAACAAGACACCCATGATACGTAGCTTGACTTCGCGTTGCGCCTGACCGTCGATCGTGGGGTATCGCCTCGACTTGAAGACCCACATGAAGCGGTCGTCGACCTGCTCTAAAATCCCTTGCTCGATTAGCCTTTGCAGTGCTTCCTCGCGCAGCGTCTCCGCCTTCACAGCAGTACGCTCTACCCAGAACCGGGCATCGTTTCCTCCGACTTCCGCAATGTCCGCCAGGGTCGGATCTAACAGCGAGTCGCCAGTCGGAGTGTCGTCGATAAGGATGAGGCTTTCCAAGTCCGTGTCGATCCGATCCTCCAGAGCCAAATCCATCAGAACTCCGCCCGCCAGTGCATAGTCCAACGAAACATTCGGCAGACGCGCGAAACGCCCATCATCGTCGTTCAACAACAGCAGGATGATTTCCTCGGTGAATCTGAGCATCGCAGCTTCTCTCTCTCTGAATTGGCAACGTATTGAAACGTTGCCCATCTCTACCCGGAAAACACGGGCAATTTTGAACGTCATTATATGTGGGGCAAACAGCGCAATACCCGTCATACCCGCGTAGGCGGGTATCTACATGGGCCGGGCAACGATGCAAATTCCCGACCACTCGATGGGAGAGGGTTAGAGCCTACCCCGGACTTGATCCGGGAGTGAGGGTGACGGGGAGGCAAGGGCACTGATGTCTGTACTGGAAAACAAGCTGCGTAAACATATCGAACAGGACGTTTTCGGACATTCGGATTGCATCTTTGTGGTGATTTCGCTGTAGAAGTGGGATTCGATGGGTGCAACGCGCTATAATGCGCCCCTAAGAGCGTACGGAGCGGGTGCGGGTGCGTCCAACATGTACGCCAAAAGGAATAGGTTCGAAGATGGCCAAGTCAGTAAATCATGTCGTAACCAGGCCAGGACGCAAGCATGGCGATCCTGAAACGGCGATACCAGTCGCGGAAGATCTGGTAACCACGCCGGGATCGCCGACCATTGATGGCGACGTCTCCTACTACAGCCGCGAATACCCCATCGAATCACAGACGGTCGAGAAATCCGCCGACCGCGAGTGGGGCTGGAGCGTCTACATCAAAGAGGTCTACGACTACCGCAAAAAGCACGACGAAGTCAGCGAGCCACTCATCGAGGCGGCATGGGTTTCCGGCGATATCGAACCCACATCCGAGCCAGACCCCGAGCACGACGTAACTACCGACATCCGAGATAAAGCCCGTGAGTTGGGTTTCGGCGAAGTCGGCTTCACGAGGTACGACCGCAGATACACGTACCAGAGCAAAAAGAGCTGGGCCAAATTCAACCACGCGATATGCTTGGCGTTGGAACAGGACTATTGGCAAACCCAGACCATCCCTAGCTTGGAAGCGGAGTTCGCCCACTTCGGCACCTACGAGATCGCCGGCGCACTAGCCCTCGATCTCGCTGAGCACATCCGCTCACTCGGCTACCACGCCCAGGTTCACAGTCCAAATGACAACAGCGGCGCGTTCATTCCGCTATTCGTTGAAGCAGGTCTCGGGCAACTAGGCGCGAACGGCCAGCTGCTCTCTCCCCATTTCGGATCGCGGGCGCGGTTGATGCTGATCACTACCGATGCCCCGGTCGTTCACGACGAACCCGTCGACTACGGCATCAACAAATTCTGCGAAGAGTGCCAAGTCTGCGTCGTCCGCTGCCCTGCCCGTGCCCTTCTTCGTGAGAAGGTGTGGTACCGCGGCGTCAAGAAAAACAAACTCGTCTACGACCGCTGCCGGCCAGTGATGGTCACATACGAGGGTTGCGCCGTCTGCATGAAGGTATGCCCCATCCAGCGCTACGGCATGAAGCCAGTAATGCAACACTACATCGAGACCAGCGAGATCCTAGGCAAAGGCACACCCAACTTGGAGGGCTACGAACTTCGCGGCAAAGGCTACTTCGGACCCGGAAAGTTACCCCACTTCAGTCGCAAGGAATTCGAGTTCCCTCACGGCACCAAGGAAGAGTGGCTCCTAGAAAAATTCAAGGAAAAGGTCGCGCAGAACGGCGGACCCAAACCTGAAGACGCCGTAGAGTTCGCAAACGAGCTGGACCGTATCGTCAAAGAAGGCGTTTCACGGACCGACGAGTAGTTCCAACCCTCCCTTGGTGGGGGACGGCCGGGGTGAATGTGCTTTCCCCCGCTAGCGGGGGAAATGTCCGAAGGACAAAGGGGGCGCACGGTAACAATAGCCCCACAAAAAACCAAATGACCATCTTTCAAAAAGACAAGCTCGACACCCTTTTCGCCGAGCTAGAAACCAGCTACGGTCAGACCGCCGAGTACGAACAGTTGCTACGTGACACCCACCTAGGCATCGCCCTATCAGATGCCGACCGAGACTTCGACCAACAAGTTGACCAACGCGTCTCATCCCTGATCAAGAAACACCGAGACGGCAACTAACGTCATTCCGGCTTTCGCCGGAATCCAGAGAAAGTAAAGCACACCGCTGTTGCCCCGCAGTGCGAGTCCCCTTTTCATGGGGAGATTAAGAGAGGCCGGCAAAAGCGAAACGCCACCCATTTCCCTCCCCTTTTTGCGTCAGCAAAAGGGGGACGCGGTGAGCAAAGCGAGACGCAGGGGGGTCATACTCCACTCCCTTCAACCTGAACCGTGACAATGTCCACGCCGTGGAACTTCTGGTGACGAATGGCGGAAGCGTGGTGGCGCAATAACCGCAGCGAAAGATCATCGACGGTCGGCACCGCAGCTTCATCAGTCAGAAACGTCAACTGATCCTCAATGTTCTCCTGACGCGTCGTCGCGACGAACTCGAGATCCACCGTCTTGCCCTGTGGCCGGGCGACTAAGATCAGGTGGGGACGCTTTGAACCATCGGTATCCCCCTCCTGCGTTAACAAGCTCGTGAGCGTTTCTTCACCCGCCGAGCGTAGGCGCGAAGTAGAGGCTTCGTCCCAAGCTAGATCGGATGCAATCCGGACGAGAAACTCATCGATCACCGGAAGCGATGCCATATCCAACGTGACCTCGAGACGCACACGTCGCGCGCTTATAGCTTCCAGCAACAGCGTCATACCGATCGCAACCACCGCGCCTATCGTGACACCATTGCCGAGAAGACTGCCCAGATCATCGCCAAAAATGTCCCGAGTGACCGGGTGACCATGCAGACCCAAGCCCAACGCGCTGGCCAGTGCCACTACCAGCACACGCCTACCGTCAAGTCCGTCACGCAGGATCGTCTGCCAACCGCTGACGAAGAGCATACCCATCGCAAGCATCAGGTACGCACCCAACACCGGACCCGGAATCGTCAGCAACAGAGCCGCAAACTTCGAGAAAAGCGCCAGCATCACAATGACAATCGCCACACCAATTCCGACGCGACGAGCGGCAACACCCGTAAGGCTGATCAGGGATTGACTGTACGAAGAATTAGCCATTGGCGGCAGTATGCCAGCAATGCCGGCCAGCAACATGCCAATGCCATTGACGCTCACCATGCCCTGGATCTGACGGAAATCGATTGCACGCGGTCGACGGCGAGATGCCTGCTGGATAACCACTCCATCGCTGATCGTCTTGAGTCCCAGCACCAGCGTCAGAATCGCGAACGAGGGCAACAGCACCCAGAACTCCGTGCCGGGCGTGAGATCGAAACTCAAATCCGGCACCTCGGGAACACCAAACCAGCTGGCGTTCGAGATTCGCTCGCCATCGAGCACACCGAATGCGGCAGCCGCAGCACATCCTGCCAAGATGCTGATGAACGGCGCGACCAATCGCCAACGCCCGCTGGCGCGCAGAGCCACGATGACTGAAGCCAGCAGCGTTACCCCCGCGATCACCGGTCCTGCGGCTGTCGGGCTATCCGCTGGCAAGTCGTCGACGATGTCGAACGCGATCGGCAACACACTCACCGCGATCAGCATTGTGACCGTTCCCGAAACGACCGGCGTGACGATGCGCCGCAACGTCGGCAACCACCACGCAAGCCCTACTTGAATCAAACTGCAAACGATCATCAGGCTCACGAACGTCTCAAACCCAGCCGTCGTGATCGTCAATGCCATTATCGCTATGAACATCGCCGCAGGCCAAGCGAGTACGATGTGCCCGGCACCGAATCGCCGTAGTTGCAACGCCTGCAACGCCGTGACCCCAGCACAGATAATCATCGTCGCGAAAACTCCCCAAATCAGATGGGTGTCACCAAGCCCGGACGATCGAATCGCAATCGCCACATTCAGAACCATCGGCGCGAGCACGAGCATGGCACCCTGTGCCCCCACCACCAATGTAATGGATGGGGAACAAGCCTCCTCAGGCTCAAATCGGATGGAATCGTCAACTTTCATGGCAGTCTATCTTTAACCAATCGCCCAATCGTCTTCAACGCGAGAAGTCATTTAGAGATGATTGTTTGCAACAGACTACAAGATATCGACTTGGCGAATTTCATATTTCCCTCCTCTTTTAGCGCGCATCAGGCTGTCGCCCAAATACTCTTTCATTCCACCTCGCGTCATGCCAACCTCCGGCAACAGCATTTACGAGGCGACGATACCCTTTCGGCGGCGATAGCCGTGAGTCAATTCGCTTGGTTGGCAGTCCCAACAGTGATACTATGTATCAATAAAGTAGCAACCGTAAAATTGATTGGCAAAACACACGGCAGGAGTTCGAAAAATGTCTGATTTGAGCGTTGATAGGAGGAGTCTGCATGAACGTCCTTGAGAGCAGTGGAAACGTGTATGACGTAGTCGTCGTAGGCGCCGGTGCCGCGGGCATCGGTGTTGCAGTGGCTCTGAGGCACGTCGGCATCGAGAACTACGTAGTTTGCGAGCGTCACAAGGTCGGCGCATCGTTCGACTCGTGGCCAGCCGAGACGCGCTTCATCACGCCCTCGTTTCCGACCAATTCGATTGGCATGCTCGATTTGAACTCGATCGCGATCAAAACTTCGCCCGCGTACAGTTTGGAGGTGGGGCATCCGACGGGTGAAGAGTACGCGAGGTATTTGCGCTTAGTCGCACAGATCTTCAAGTTGCCTGTTCGCGAAAACACCGACGTATTGAAGGTGACAAAGGTCGGCGATGGCTTTCGCATTGCAACGCCCGACGAGACCTTGCGAGCCAAGCACGTCATTTGGGCCGCCGGAGAGTTCCAATACCCGCGCTTGAACGGGTTTGCTGGCGCCGAATTGTGTCGACACACCGCGACCATCCCCAGCTATAAAGAGCTCGAAGGCGACGATTTCATCGTCGTGGGTGGCTATGAAAGCGGTATCGACGTGGCCTACCACTTGGCGAGTCGCGGCAAAAAAGTGAAGGTGTTCGACGAGAAACGCCCCTGGGTGGACGAGAGCTCCGATCCCAGTCTCGCGCTGTCCCCGTTCACGCTCGAACGGATACGTGAAGACCGGTTTTACGAGCACGTGGAACTGTATCCGTACATGCCCGTCGAATCGGTCACTCGCGCCAACGGCAAGTATGAAGTCACGGCTAGGGACGGAGTTCAGTTTCAAACCCCCGTGCCGCCATTGTTTGCAGGCGGATTTACAGGGGGACAAGAGTTAGTCGCAGATCTGTTTGAACGACGCGAAGATGGCTCTCTGCTTCTGAGCGGAGACGATGAATCGACCATCGTGCCGGGAGTGTTTCTCTGCGGACCCGCAGTTCGCCACGACAATCACGTCTTCTGCTTCATCTTCAAGTATCGACAACGATTCGCCGTTGTCGCCAAAGCGATTGCGAACTCGTTGGGGATGCCGGCGGAAGCGTTGGAAGAATACCGCGAAGCATACCGCCAGTGGGGCATGTTTCTCGATGATCTTTCCAACTGCGGGGAGGAGTGCGTATGTTGACGCCCAACAGTCAAAGAGGCGTCGCGTCTGGCGCGGTGCGAAGCCGATTGGCCAGAGTGCGGAGCATCAAATGGCTCGGACAAACGACCGCCAGCCTTTGCTGGATCGGCAGCATGCTGACCTCCGGGATCGGATCCACTGGTGATTGGCTGCAGCTGTGCGCCGCATCCGCATGGCTGTTGGCCAACATCGCAACGCTCGTGGCTGCCGATGCTGATTGATGTGTCGGCAGCACTTCGAGGAATCGGCATGATGCGCACGCTGAAGCGAGAAACATCGAAGGGCGAGGGCGCAGTCGTTGTGTGGCCGCTTTACAGAGATGGGGAAGGCGGTCCGACAGGGGGGCGGTTGTGACGGGCGTAGCGTGGCCGAATTGTATTAGCGGGCTGAAGGGATCGGGCTTGCCCCGCCCGACGCGCAGCTGGTGTGACGGTTTGGCGGATAGGACGATCAAAGAGCCGAACTGCCCACGTCTGGGCAGGTCTGCGCCACAGTGCGGATAGCGGCTGATCCTACCACCAGGTCGGATGTCGCCGGAAGTTCCAAGGAAGAGGCAGGATTACAGACCAGCGCGAACCTAATCTGAAAGGTTCTTGATTTTGCCCAGTTTGGTGGACCTAATAGTGTGAAACCGCAAACATTTGCCATGCTGGTTTCGCTGTGAATTCACGGCCGATCCGCCAATCAGCTTCAAATGCCGGTTCGAATCTTCTCGGATGGCCACCACTTTCTTCAAGTAGAACTGTTTTCGAATCAGTATTCAAGCTTTGAGTAGCTGCCATGTTTAGGTCCCGACAAACTCTGAGTGACGGGCTATGGCCACCCAATGTGGAGAGGAATTGCCCAACTCAAGGGATTCGTCGGTGTTCTACGCGTTCACGTTTCCTGTTGCACACCTACCAACCATGCAGAATCGGCAGATCCGATCTGGAGCGTCGACTTGCGGGGCGGATTGTTGTTGAGTTGGTATCCCTGAGAGACCGCCCCCCATGGGCCGATGTCGTTCATACCATGCTATAAGCGCCCTCAGTTCAGGCCGGGGTCGACGTGAAGGGCCGCGTCTTCCACCTCGTGCGGTTGGAGGACGCGGCATAGCTTTTCGTAGATTTGAACGCGGTATCGGCCGGTGTCGGTGATGAAGAGGCGACCTTCGTCATCTACGCGGACGGAGGTTGGGGATTTCAATCTCTTTTCGCGGTCGAGATTTATGATGTTGTCGCGTTGGCGTAGGATGTCTGGATTGCCCATCAATCTGCTTATGCCGCGGGGGTTGATTGTTGCATCGCCTCTGAATGATTCGATGAAATTTCCGCGCCAGTTGAACATCAGCACGCGGTGGTTGTTTCGGTCTGCGACGTAGATGTCGCCGTATCTGTCCACGACCACACCACTTGGATGATCCAGTTCGCCGACACCGCCACCTGGGCTGCCAATGATCTGCATCACGGTCCCGTCAGTCGTGAACCTTTGGACACGGCTGTTGTGCCAGTCGGCCACCACCAAGGAGCCGTCAACGGGGTCGATCGAAATACCCCAGGGGTGATTGAGTTGTCCCGGAGCAGTTCCAAACTCGCCAAATCCACCCAAATACTCCCCATCGCGTGTGAAGTGTTGCACACGGTGGTCGCGTGAGTTGACGATCCACAGGTTTTCGTCGGCATCTAATGCTATGCCGGAAGGACCGTTCAGATGACCAAGTCCACTTCCAGCCTCTCCCCACATTCCTGTCGTCTCGCCGGTCGTTTTGATTGCCACGACAGCGTTTGCGCGTTCATCGGTGTTGAACAGTGTGCCCGTGCTGTCTAACGCGCACATCACAGGGGAAGGGAGCCGGCTGTCGCCTTGGGTGAGGACTCGTCCGTCGATTTCCGGCACAATGTCGTTCTCGTAGCCATCGTCCTGGATGTTGACCCGTATGTACCGGGTTAGCGGAACTTGCTGGAGATTCGCACTCCCGCGGTTGAGCACGTAGTAGGACCCGTCAGGACCGATGGCGATATCCTGCGGTCCCCTGAAGCCGCCAACCGCGAGCCGCTGGCCCAGAGTTACGACGTATTTATGCCCGATGCGCAGCAACGTCGGGTAGTTGTGCTTCTCGGTTGCGGAGCGGCTCGGCAACGATTCCTCTGTGGTCGTCATATCTTGGATGCGATCATTTGGTTAACGGGTTGACGATGTCCTCGAATTGGTCAAAGGTGCCGTTCACGATCGAGCTGGGGTTTAGATGCAACCACTGGTCGAGCACGGAGGAGTAGAGCGACCTGAAGTCGTTGTTGAATTGCAGGTCACCATTTAGTTGTTGACTCGGAGCTAGAGACGGATAGTCGGAGTAGAACCCGCCGTTGACGCGTGAGCCGATGAGGAAGGCTCCGCCGCCGGATCCATGGTCGGTCCCGTTGCCGTTGTCTCGGATCCTTCGTCCGAACTCTGAGAACACGAGCATCACTACTTCATCGACGGCGCCATGTTCGCGCAGGTCTTCGAAGAAGTCGCTGACCGAACGAGATACGTTTGCCCAGAGTTCCGATTGCATGTTGACTTCGTTGCCGTGTACGTCGAAGCCGCCGATCTGTGCGTAGTAGACGCGCGTTCCGACCCCCGAGAGGTGCACCTGGGCGATGCCGCGTAGGCTCTGGGAGAGTGGATCGGAGGCGTATTCGACAGTTGAGGTGTAGCTGTCTGGCGCGGCGCGCAGCATGTCGGCGCCGGTCATCGCGTCCAACCCGGTCTGGCCAATGTGATCCATTAGCATGCTCTGCTCGTCGATCTCTTCGGGAGTGTACATCCGGGTGAAGGCGTTTAAAGCCCGCCGTTGCTTCTCGCCGGCCATCGAGGTCAGGAGACCGTATCCTTCGAGCTGCGCTACGGACATAGCGGGTGTGCCGGAGAGGTACATCGCCCTCGGCAGACCAGTGCCGAAGCTCACGCCGGTGCAGACATTATGCTTGTGCGGATCGAGCTCCCTGATGACCTTACCGAGCCATCCGTCGGAGATGATCTTCGCGGGCTCCGCGGTGTGCCAAATGTCCATCGAGCGGAAGTGAGACCTGTCTGGCTCTGGATATCCGATGCCGTTTACGATCGCCACGTCTCCGTTGTCCCACAGGTCTTTGATCGGTCCCATCTCGGGGTGAAGACCAAAGTGATCGTCAAGGTGGATCACCTGGTCATCGGGGATTCCGGTCGTTGATCTGAAGTCGTGGTAGAGGCCATCACCGTAAGGCACGACGGTGTTCAAGATGTCGTTGCCGCCGGAAAGCTGTAATACGACCAGAACGGGGTCGCTCCGTTTTCCGTTTCCGTTGGTTGCCGAGGTGGTACTCGTCATGTTTTGTGTCCTCTGTTGTGTCGGTTGAAACGTTGGCTTGGTGATTTTGATGCGGATTTCGCTGCTGGGTTGCTACCCCAACTGGTATTCACGAGATGCGGCGATCAACTCAAAGATTTCCAATACTGTTGCCTCGAACTGCTCTTTGTTGTCACCGTTGCATTGGACCAGCCCGTCGATGGCTACTTCCCCGAGCAACGCCATGCGGGTTTTTGGTTCCAACTCGATCGCGCCCAGTTCATAGAGGGCGGCTGCGAGCAGCTCTGCAGGTTCGATCGATTCGCGTCCGGCAACGATGCGCTTGATCATCTTTTCGACGCCGGGGGCGTCGGGGTTGCCGATGCGCTCGACGGCGAAGTTCACTCTCTCCATGAGCAGCGCCGAATCTATCCACTCTTTGCCTGTGTGCCATCCCTCAACGGTGGGTGGATTCAATAGCTGTTGACCCATGAGCAGCGATTTCCGGGGTAGTTCGTGAAGTCCGAACTCGTACGGGTCACGGAGTTCGCCGGTTAGGTTGATCGTGCCGACGATGAACTCGGCAGGGTTGCGAACCCGCGTGAATCGGGCCTCCTTGAAAAAGTCGGAGTTGAAGAGCGCCCTCATCACTTCGCGGATGTCGCCATGGTTTGCCGTATACGCCTCCGCAATGGCGTCGATTTCATGTTGGACCGGTCGATCGGAGACGAAGAAACTGTGGATCTCCCTGCCAACGAACTGCGCGGTTGCCGGATGTTCAACGATGATGTCGACGATTTCGTCGCCGTTGAAATTGCCGGTGTGGCCCAGGAATGACTTTTCACTACCATCATGGTCGTCGTCTCGGTATACGAAAGAACCGCCTTGCTGGCCAAACGGGTACCTAGGGATCACCTGGTCGATGGTCCAGCCCGTATACGCCCTTGCGCAATCTCTGACGTCTTCCTCGGTGTAGTTGCCGACGCCCATCGAGAACAATTCGAGCAGTTCGCGTCCCCAGTTTTCGTTGACCGCGGTCGCGTGATTCGTCTGCTGGTCGAGCCAGAAGAGCATCGCGGCGTCTCGGGAGAGCCGCTTTAGGATATCGGCAAAGTTGTCCACCGCGAACTCTCTCAACATCTCGTAATGTCGAAACATCATTGGACCGTTGGTCACCTTTGCGGTGCCTGTGGCGAAGACGCCGTGCCACATGAGGGCCATCTTCTCCTGCAACGGTCGTTTTGAGTTGATCATGCGATACATGATCAGGAGAGGCGTCCATCCTTCGCCGTCGGCATACTCGGCGTGGTACCGTTCCAACAGATTCATTTCGACCGGATCGAACTTGTCGTAATCGACCAGATCATCTACCAGCGCCTCGTAGCTTTTCTCCGCTAGCTGCTCCAATTCGTGAGCCGGCAAGCTGAAGCCAGCCCTGCGCATAAGATGGCCTACGAGCGCGACATTTGTCGCCGTAAACGTAGTCATTTCCTTCCACCTGACCTAACTTTGTTGCTCCGTTCGTTGCGTTGCATGGTAACCGTTCCTAGATCTGTCTCAGGCGTGGGTCAAGACGGTCGCGTGTCCAGTCGCCGATGAAATTCAGGGCATAGGACAGCAAGAAAATGGCGAGCCCTGGGAACAACGCTATCCAGTAAGCGATACTGACGAAATTCCGTCCGTCCGCCACCATCACGCCCCATGCCGGTCTGGGGGCAGGTATTCCTACCCCCAAGAAGCTTAGCGAAGATTCCGCGATGATCAGGCTGCCGACCTGAAGTGTAGCGATCACCAGCACAGTGTTGAACACACCTGGCAAAACGTGGCGGGTAAAAATCCTGACCGTCGATGCGCCAGATAGATTCGCGTATGCGATGTAGTCCATCGACTTCAACTGGATCGTTTCCGCTCGCACCTGTCGAGCAAAACCGCTCCAACTGAATATGACCAGCAGAACGATGATTAATTCCAGACTGGCTCCGAATACTATGACTGCCACCAGTGCCACGAGAATAAACGGGACGCCCAGTGTCAGATCCACGAAGCGCATGATCGCCTCATCGATCCATCCAGAAAAATAACCGGCGATCATCCCTAGAAGCGTGCCGGTGGCACCACCTGTTACGAGCACGATGCCGGCTATAGTCAGTGAAAGCCGTGCTCCGTACAGCAATCTGGCCACGATGTCGCGCCCGAGCGCATCGGTGCCCAGCAGGTGCGCTGTCGAACCACCTTCGTTCCAGAATGGTGGTGTTACCTGGGCCGATAAATCCCCAAACTGAGGATCGTATGGCGTCAAAAATGGACCGAATATGGCTGCGAATGCCACTGCCACCAAAACGATGGCCGGCAGCACGGGATATCGGCGGAATACATACCATGCCTGGCTAAGCATGCCTCGGCCGTTTCCGTTGAACCGCGTAAGTTCAGTTTCGATGCTGGCGGTGGTCATCTTTGATTCTTACGATCGTCTGATCCGGGGATCGATAATCGCATACGACACATCCACGACAAAGTTGACGACGATGTACATGAGGGTGAACAGCAACACCGTGGCACTCATGACCGGGAAGTCGTTGTCGTTCGTTGCTGTAACTGCGAGTCGTCCCAGGCCGGGCCAACCAAACACGGTTTCTACGACCACGGTACCGGTCGTAAAACCGGCGAGGATGAGGCCAGCGTAGGTGATTGGCACGATTAACGAGTTTCGGAACGCGTGCTTCCACACCACCGTCTCCCCGGATACCCCTTTGGCTCGGGCGAACTTCACGAA
>DAOUJE010000096.1:0-6029 GCA_034423055.1 Dehalococcoidia bacterium
CGCCTCGGCAAGAAGCGCATCATCGCCGAAACCGGCGCTGGACAGCACGGCGTCGCAACCGCCACCGTCTGCGCCATGTTGGGTCTCGAGTGCATCGTCTACATGGGCGAAGAAGACATCCACCGCCAAGCCCCCAACGTCTACCGCATGAAGCTCCTCGGAGCATCCGTAGAACCCGTATTCTCAGGCAGCCGCACCCTCAAAGACGCCATCAACGAAGCGATCCGAGACTGGGTCACCAACGTCCAGACCACCCACTACCTCATCGGCAGTGCCGTCGGACCTCACCCATATCCCATGCTCGTCCGAGACTTCCAAAACGTCATCGGCAAAGAAGCCCGTGCCCAGTGCCTCGAGCAGATCGGGCGTTTGCCAGATTACGCCGTCGCATGTGTAGGCGGCGGCTCCAACGCTATCGGTTTATTCAGCGGATTCGTAGACGATGAATCCGTTGGGCTAATCGGCGTAGAAGCCGGCGGCGACGGTGTCGAAACCGATCGCCACTCCGCAACCATCACCAAAGGCCGACCCGGCGTCCTCCACGGCGCAATGTCCTACCTCCTACAAGACGAGTGGGGACAAGTAACTGAAGCCCACTCCGTTTCCGCCGGCCTCGACTACCCCGGCGTAGGGCCTGAGCACTCCTACTTCCACGACATCGAACGCGCCAAATACGCGGCTGTTGATGACGATGCTGCCCTCGACGGCTTCGACCTCCTATGTCTCACTGAAGGCATCATCCCGGCGCTCGAACCCGCGCACGCCATCGCCTACATCAAAGACTGGGCCCCGAGCCTCGCCCCTTCCACCGTCATCCTCCTACTGTTAAGCGGTCGAGGCGACAAGGACCTCGAAACCGTAGCCTCCCGCCGCGGCATCGAGATCTGACCCAATACGTGCTAATCGTCTAGCTTTCAATCTCTATAGCACCACCTTCAACGGCTTCGAAGCAGACCTTCATTCCTTTCATCAGATGCATCCCCACCGTCGGAACATCGCCGGTCGCCAACACCGCGCAACGATATCGCCGACCCGAGAAGCCGATAAATCCGACGTACGCTCCAACCCTAATCTCGCTGCCGTCAGCAAGATTGATCAATTGGTCTCCCGTTCGTTCCAATCGGAGTTCCTCAACCACGCGCAATGGCAACGAAACAGCACCAGAGAAACCTGTATCCAGCATAGCGTCAACCAGCCGCAACAACCTGCCACGACTAAATAATTCGATTGGCACCGAAGGTATCTGACCTCCCGGGCCTAGAATCACTTCGCCAACTTTCATCGGTAAGACAAAGATTGCCGAAAGCTCAGCCTGCCTGATGAAATGTACGGATACTGCAGCAAGACTGGGTGCGCACCCGGTATTCGGTCGTGCATATCGAGGATTACGTCTTGGGAATCACTAAGCATCCAGTTCCCGGTGTGGGCATCAATCGCGACGAACTTACCGTGATCCTCTTCGGTCAGCTTGTGTTTGATATTCGAGTGGTAGTACTCGAGTGCCTTCTTGACAGGTGGCGTCATATCAACGGGGACCCTAGCCATCTAACCATCCTTTCGCAGAAGTCCGGCAATGCTTCGATTCTACTGGGTCATCGATTAGTACCGCCGCGCCCAACCCCCATCAAACCTTCACGACGTAGGTGCTAGCGATCTTGTCGTGCCAACCCTGACGCTGACCGTCGAACAAGATCCAGATGAAACCCAGATATACCACCAATCCTGACACGAACTTCCCGACGATCTCTCGGATCAACATCCCGCCGAATCCCAACGAACTTCCATCTACCCTGACGATCTTGATACCAATCGCCTTCTTGCCGGGCGACTGACCCTGCGTCGCTACCATCCCCAAATAAACAACGGCATACACGATCACAGCCGCCCATGTGATGAATCCGACAGCCAACCATACGTCTAAGGCGACGGCCACCACGCCTACCAATGTCCCAATTACAGCATCTACCAACCACGCCCCAAACCGCTGGCCCGCCGATGCAATCTCCAAGGCCGACATCCCTTCCGGCGCCTCATCCGAAACCACGTTGTACTCCATCATTTCCTCCTAATAGCTGACCAACACTGCTTCAACCGTACCATCATCCCTTCCGCGGCGCACCTGTCAACACGATCAACACCGCCGCCGCGCTCATCAATCCAACCCCTACCCACCACGCCGGATCATACGATCCATACCAATCTCTGACGTAACCCGCTGCTGGCGCACCGATACCGCCCACGACCAAATTGATCGGGTTAGCCAATCCCCTGATGCCGCCGACGCTCCCCCGTCCAAAATAGTCCGCCCAGATGTAGTTGTTCAAAAACATCATCCCACCGATACCCACCCCGAATATCGCCATCGAGATAAACATGATCGGCAAGTTCGTAGCGTAGATCGTCAACACACTCGCACCCGCCAGCATCGAAAACCCCAACGCACCTAGGAAACGCGCCGGGACCCACTGGACCAACATACCGAACATGAACGTCGACCCGCCAGCCGCTACCGCATCGAACGCCGTCGCGAACGATATCAATGTCGGATCCATACCGCGGTCCATAAACGCCGCGATCCGATGCAACGCCACCGTCCCCGTCGCCAGCTGAACCATCGAAAACACAATCACCAACCGCCACAAAGTCGTCGTTCGAACCGCTTCTCGTACCGTCCACGAAACCTCATCGACTACCGTCCTAACGCCACCTCCATCGCCATCTTTGCCAACATCCGGGGCATCACCATCCGGCACCAATCCAACATCCTCTGGCTGTCGTCGAACAAATATCGCACCCAATGGGATGATCACCACCAACCCGATGATCGCCAACACTATCCAAGCGCCGCGCCATCCGATCTCATTGATCAACACCTGCGTCAACGGTATGAACACCAACGCCCCAACCGGTATCCCCAAACCTACAAACGCCACCGCCTTCCCCCGGTTCCTCACAAACCATTTCAACACCGGAACCGTCGTCACCAACGCCCCCGGCCCACTCATTCCAACCAGTCCCATCACCACAAACAACACCACCAAATGCCACGCCGACGTGACATACGCCAGCCCAATCAGCGCACCACCCGTAGCCAACGCCGCCACTGGCAACATCACTCGTGAACCATATCGGTCCAGCAACCACCCGATCAGCGGACTCGTCGCCGAACTCGCCCCTTGCCGAGCCGTCTGCGCCCACCCGAACGCCGCACGGCCGATCCCCAACTCATCACCCATCGGTTTGATGAACAACCCGAAATTCAACGAACCCATCCCCATACTGACGGCACCAGTTGCCGCCATCACCGCAACAATCACCCACCCGTAAAAGAACTTAGGACGCTCTTCGCCATCGCTGTTCGTCAACCGCATCATGCCAAACTACCACAAATACTTCCTACCCCCTCGCTCGGCGAGGCCGTCGCAAAACCGCCATTGGCTTTATTCAATCTTCACAACATAGGTATTCGCCAACTTGTCGTGCAACGTCTGATTGTTTTCGTCGATCAATATCCAAATGAACAGTAGCAGCGCCACTGCCAAACCAACAATTGACGACGTCTCTTCGCCCACCGCAGCGTTCACTAACGCACCAAGAACCCCGGATATCAAACCGACGATCAGAAACTTGCCCAACACTTCCCTGATCAACGTGCCGCGCCAGCCCCAAGCGCTGCCATCAGCATTCACGATCCGCGTCTTCAACAACTTTTTGCCCGGACTCTGACCGTCCCTGGCGATCATGAACAACACGAATACCGTCCAAATCAACATCGCCAAGCCACTCACCGCAGCTATCAGAACTAACAGCACAAGCACATCGAGCCCTTCCAAGCCCGTGTCGTCATCCAACAACACGAACGTCAATACCAATCCCACAATCCCCCCGGCAATCCCAAACCCAACGTATATCAACGAATCCACTAACCACGCCAACAGCCGATCCACCGGCGTAGCCAGCAAAGCCATCTCACCAGATGGCCCACCGCCCAGTTCGTCTGCCACACCATCGATCTCTTCATTCATCGCTGTTCCTCCGTCGTTTGGATCTCTCGAATCCTCCGCGCATGTTATCACCACCCGGCATCCAACCAATCCATCCCTACCGTGCTAGCATTCGCCCAAACTTAACCACCTGAAATCGCGATCGACGTATGAAAATCGAAAAAGTCGAAGCTATGCTCCTCGGCGGTGCCGACGGGGCGCCCGGAAACCATCACGTCGTCCGCATCTAGACAGACGACGGGACATACGGCGTCGGCGAATCCTCATGCTGGGCGTACTCGGCCGCAACCGACGCGATCGCCAAGAAACTAGGCGACTATCTGGTCGGCAAGGCCCCCTCCCGCATTGAGCACCACTGGCAATACATGTATCGCATGGGGCCGTTCCGAGGTTCCGCCCTTTCCGGCGCCATCAGCGCCATCGATATCGCCCTCTGGGACATCAAAGGCAAACGATTTCAAGTTCCCGTTTGGGACCTCCTCGGCGGAAACACCCGAGACAAGATCAGGCTCCATCTCTTGATGGGGCCCAAACCGCCAAGTGAACCCACCGAACCTTACGAGCGCAGCGAGGAATCTCTTCGCGTCGTCAATGGGTGACCGCATGAGATTCTTCACTCCGCTGCGCTCCGTTCAGAATGACACACGGGTCTGAAGAGGGGTTGATCGGCTGTTGGGCTGGTAGGGGCAAGTTTGAAACCTGCCCCACCACGTCACGGGCCGATCATTCACAGCAATCTCAACCCACACAACGTGCTAACATCACCACAGCCAAACACAAAATCCTCTCATTCAGGAGGGGGATCAGGGGGAGGCCCCAAACAACGATGGCAACCAAAACCAAAATCGCAAAAGTCGAATCCATGCTCATCGGCGGATCCGACGGATCTCCCGGCGGACACCACATTGTGCGCATCTGGACGGAAGAAGGGACCTACGGGGTGGGACAATCCTCGTGCTGGGCGTACATGGAAGCCACGGATGCCATCGCCAAGAAGTGCGGCGACTACCTCATCGGCAAAGACCCTTCACGTATCGAGCATCACTGGCAATACATGTACCGCATGGGCCCCTTCCGCGGTTCGGCGCTCTCTGGAGCGATCAGCGCAGTCGACATCGCGCTTTGGGACATCAAGGGCAAACGCCTCGACGCGCCCGTCTGGGACCTCCTCGGCGGAAACACCCGAGACAAGATCCGCCTCCACCTGCTCATGGGGCCGAGGCAAAAAACCGAACTGCCGTTTCCTCACGACCGAGGAAAACAAGCCCATGGTCTTTACGAGGCGGCGAAAGCATCAGCCGAAGAAGGTTGGACTGCGATCAAGACCGATCCGCTCCCCAACGGCTTCGAGAGCATGACCCTCGAACGACTCATCTCCGACACTGTCGATAATGTCGCCGCCATGCGCGAAGGAGCCGGAAAAGACGTCGATCTCATCCTCGAGATCCATCGCAAGCTGACTCCGATGAACGCCATCGCCCTCGCGCAAGAGCTAGAGCAGTTCCACCCGCTCTTCTACGAAGACCCGATACAGATCGACAGCATGGTCCTGCAAGGCGCGATCGCACAGCGCACAGCGTTGCCAGTAGCCAACGGGGAACGCATCCACAACATCTGGGAATTCCGCGACCTCTTGGAAGGCGGAGGATCACAATACGTCCGACCGGACATGGGCCTCGGCGGCGGCATCACCCACGTCAAAAAAATCGCCGCACTCGCAGAGTCCTACCACTCCGCGCTAGCAACCCACAACTTCCTCGGACCCATCACAACCTGCGCCGCGATCCAAGTCGACGCGTCGATACCCAACTTCGTGACTCAGGAGTACTCCCTCAGAGACGAACACCCGGCCAACGCCGTCTTCATCAACCACCACAAACGAGAAGGCGGCTTCATGAACCTCCCCGACGCCCCCGGCATCGGCCTAGAAATCGACGAGGACCTGCTCGAAGTGGCGAAGGGGACGTATGAGACGCGGGATCTCAACATGATCCCAATGCGAACCGACGGCTCAGTAGGCTACTC
>DAOUJE010000097.1:0-5104 GCA_034423055.1 Dehalococcoidia bacterium
AGTTGAAGGGCATTGCCGCCGATCACGGCAAGACGGTCGCACAGTTGGCGATCGCTTGGGTGCTTGCAAATCTCAGCGTTACGGTCGCGCTCTGTGGAATGGTCAAAGACTCAGAGGTCGAGGACAACATTGGCGGCGATTGGGAGATGCCGGCAGAAGTCAAGGAGCAGATCGACGACTTGGTGATGTCAGAAGGCGCGGGTGTGGGAACTCCGGAGATGGAAATTGCGACGTAGGCGCTTCGATTGTGGGCGTTGGCTAGTTTCTGGAAGTTTCTAGATGCCTTCCGACGTGTCCGATTAACCACCTTTTCTCCGACTTGTCCCAGGTCAAGTGGATGCGGAGTTGATTTCCGCCAATGCGAATGTGTTCGGACATGTACCTTCGTCGCCGCTTTTCGCGGTCGTAGAAGTAACGAGTGTCGGCGAGTTTTTTGGACGTACTTTCGCTTTCGTCGTAAACATAGTCGATTCCTACCTGTTTGAAGAGATCGGTCAGGCTTGTCCCGAAATCGTCGTTGTGCTGGATTCGAAGTCCGGCGGCTTCGTCTAAGTGCTTGAACGTCCGATACACCTTGGAAGCCGGTTTGAATTGAGATTTGCGGGCTTCTTTGATGGCGGAAGGAAGGAATCTCAACCCTTCTAACTCTCGTTGAGCAAGTTCCACGGCATCGCGCACAGAATCGATAATCGGCTCGACTATTTCATCCTCGACGATCTCTTCGCCGTCAAAATCCGATTCGGGGTGTGAAACGGGGTTGTTGGGATAATGAGGTAGCGTGGTGTCTTCGCCGATTGGCGATGCAGTTTCTCGGTTAAACTGGCTCTGCTCATCTTTCAGGGCTTCAGCCTGTTTGATGCCTAGTTCGGCGAGAAGCTGGAAGATTGTGAATTCCTCTTCCTTCTGCTCGAGTTCGTCGTAAAGATCACAGTTCTCCGTCTTCGTGATTTCGAGTTGATCTAACGCGTTTAGCTTTTCTTTTTCCGCAACTTTCAACTGCTCTTCAAGCTGGGATATCTTGCTATCGGCCAATTCGAGCTTTTCGTTGATGGTCTGATTCGCGGCTTCCTGGGCATTCAACTGATGCCGAACGTTCCGAATCTCCCGGTTTCGGGTCTCAAGCTCAGCCATCGCGGACTGGAGTTCACGAGACCGAACGCGTGATTTCTCTCGAGAATCTTGACCGGATTCGATTCCGCGTTGAGATTGTGTACGACGCTCTTGAGCTTCTTCGAACTGCGCCTTCAACTCTTCGTATTGGGCGTTTCGAACGGCTTTGTACACACGGTCGTACAAATCCCCACCCGACTCGGGTTTAAGCCAAATACGACAACTGCTCAGAACGTCGCGCCAAATGCCATTGCTCACACGATCTGGCATCCACACGCGATGATCCCGTGACGGCGCGTTAGGAGTGCAATTGGGTTTGTACAAACGAACCGCGCCCCCGTAACATGCTAGTCTGCGGCATCTCTTGTCAGACATGGAGATCAGTAAGGCGTTGGCGGTCGCCGCGTCGGCGTCGAATACGCGAGCAACACCGATTAATCTGCGTTGTGTCTCGTCAGGATCGACAGCGAGTTGCTTTCCAATTGACCTAGACATGACGACTATCGGGAGTTTTCTGTCACCGAAAATATCTTCTTCAATAAACCGTTCAATGTCGGGTTTCGTTAGCCTGGTGGAGCAGGGGCCGACACCTTCGCCATCAATGTCGCAATCGAAGTGTTTGGTTACGATTTGGACGATGCGCGGAGTTGGCCTACTGAATGATCGTCGAGCAATATCCTTGAAGTTACCGAGTTGCTGGATCTCGACAACATTTTCTACCGCATCCCCGGTTGTGGCGAGCTGGTAACGCAGACGAAGTTCGCTCCGCAAGGTGGAGCTCATGACAAAGTACGAGGAATCGCCCGATTCGCCGCGCTCAATCGTCAGTTGTTCGTCACCCTGTGACCATTCGCCCGTCTCCCTTAGCGGCGCGTCAAATCGCGCCTGTGCGGATTGGCGCAAATACGCCTCGATTTGCGCAAGTAATGCACTCCCGGCGATTTCTTCGGCACGGGCGTTGAAACGCGTTTTGTATAGAACGTCCATCCAGTTTTTCGATTGCTTTGGGCCAAGTAAATCTTACCAAGCCGACGTTAGGTTTTTGGTATCTTGAATTCGCAGGGTACTTTCACATAGGAGCAACGCCATGCTAATCATCGATACACACACTCATGCCGGGAACAATTGGTTCGAGCCGATTGAGGTGCTTGAGTTTCAGATGGATCGGAATGGTGTGGATAGGGCGGTGCTGGTGCAGCATGGCGGGACGTTTGACAACGGATACTTGTTTGCCGAGGCGGCGAAGCGGGGAGATCGTTTCAAGGTTGCGGTTTTGGTGGATCCAGAGTCTGAGGATCCGTTGGGCGATTTGGAGCGGTTGGCGGAGCAGGGCGCTGCGGGAATCCGGATCGCGCCTGATGGGGAGTTTGTGAATGCTGGGCCGTATGACATGTGGAAGAAAACGGGTGATCTTGGGTTGGTTGTAACTTGCCAAGGGGATCCTGCACGGTTCGCATCGGATGCGTTTGCGCGGGTTATGGATGCTTGTCCGGATACTCAGGTGGTGATAGAGCATCTGGCTGGGATTGCCGCTGCAAAATCCGATTGGGAGGCAGACTACGAGAAGGCGTTGGAGCTTGCGGAACGAGGGAACACGACTATCAAGGTGCCGGGTTTAGGCGAGGTGTGCAGCAGACCGACGAGGTTGCAGCCGGAGTTGGAGTGGGACTATGTGCCGCCAGTGTTTGAGATGGCTAAGGATGCGTTTGGTGTTGAGCGGATGATGTGGGGCAGCGATTTTCCTCCGGCGGCTGGTCGTGAGGGATATGGGAACGCGTTGCGCGGCGTGATGGAGCATCCGGCGTTTGCGGGTGAAGGTGAGTTGGAGTGGGTGATGGGGAAGGCGGCGGCGCGGGTTTGGGGGTGGGAATGACCACGAGCGCAAGCAGACTTGAAGATATCAAACGGTTTTATTCGATTCTTGAAGCATTAGAGGACAAAGTAGGTGGGCGGCGGAAACTTGCTGAGTGTTCAAAGACTTCAGGTTGGCCGAAACGCGGAGTTTACTTTTTCATGGAGCATGGAGAGGTTCGATCTGACAGCGGTGACGGACTTAGGATCGTTAGGGTCGGTTCGCATTCCACTCAGCGCGGCGGGTCCCGGACATCACTGTGGAATAGGTTGAGCCAACATCGATCGGGACGCGTCAGTGGCTCGGTGTTTCGAAACTTGGTAGGAAGGGCACTTTACAACGGCGGTCAGACCACGAAGCGCGCCGCAGAGGTCGAGATCAGCAGCGTGATCCGCCTGATGCCGTTCCTTTGGCTGGAAGTGGATGTCGTCGGGGATGTGGCGGCCGGGGTCGACTTGCGGAATTACGTCGAACAGAACGCCATCAGATTGTTGAGCAACTATCGCAGAGAACTCAGCGACCCACCGTCGGATGAATGGCTCGGTAATCAATGCACTGATACCAAAGGGAATGCGAACTCAAAGGTGATTGGATCGGGTCTCTGGAACCAGCGTCATGTTGATGAGAACCCCGCCCCGGACTTTTTGGACAAGCTTGATGAACTAGTCACGATTTGGAACCCATGAAGTGAAAATCGTAATTTCTTGCGCTGGTTCAAAGGTGAAACGCGCTGGCAGGATGAAGACTGCCGATGGCAAACCCGTAGAGTTCGTCGCCCGCCCGAACGAGGTGATTGACCGAGACGCCGATGTCGTTTACGCGCGTCCAGACGATGTCGGCAATGATGGTTTGACTTGGAGGGAGATATTACTTGAATACAACCGCTCGAATTCGGCGTCCAATCCTTGGGGCCTCTTTCCTGCGCATCGTCTTTACAAACCTGGAATATACCGTCGGTTGGTTGATGTTTTCGGTCTCGAGAACGTCTACATCCTGTCAGCTGGATGGGGATTGATTAAGGCTTCGTTCTTGCTGCCTAAGTACGACATCACCTTCAGTGCGAGCGCAGATCGATACAAGAAGAGGAGTAAGCGCGACGAATACGCTGACTTCAACCAACTCGACGAAGATACCGGTGAAGCTCTGCTCTTTTTCGGTGGCAATGATTACTTGAGCCTTTTCTACGAGATGACCAATGAACACAGAGGTCAGCGGATTGTCTTTCACTGCTCGGATACGATTGATCGGCGCGTCGGATGCGAATACAAGCCTTATCCCAAGTGCTTCACGAATTGGCACTACCTGTGTGCCGAACGCGTCGCTGACCGATTTTCGTCGAGTCCGCGAGATTTCGACCCGTTGGGGATCGCTTGGTAGAGTCGCTTTCGCTCTCGATATACAGTCACGCGATTTCCGAATTGCCGACAGGCAGGATCACTCGCCCGGGGTGTATCTGATATCCAGTTCGTCCGCGACCGCCATCACACGTCGGTCGCGGGTCCACAATTGCGTCTCGCCGTGCAGCGCGCTCGAAGTGAGCAGATGAGCGTCTATGTAGCTGATCCCTGTGCCCATAAGTCGGTGATTTTCGATGAAGAACAGCACTTCGCTATCGGTCGCAACCGTTGCATGCGGCAATCCTTTTAGCTGCTCCAACACGCGGTGTCTGTTGGGCAGGTTTCCACACGCCAACTCCCCAATCACCATCGGATGGATGACGATTTGGCGTCTGTCGAGTAAGGTGAACAATTCTGGATCATTGATTCGCAGATGATCGATCCAAACGGAGGTGTCTGTCAGCACCATCACTCGGATTTTTCAAGCCAAGGGTTTCGGCGACGGGGTACTTCGAGGTCCGGCATGGTACCTCCGAGTCTGGCCAACCGACGAGCCGACTCGCGTTCGACCAATGCGACGAGTCCGGCTTTGAACAAAGCCGATTGACCTTCAATGCCGGTGAGTTGTCGTGCTCTTTCGATCAATTCTTGATCGACGTTTATCGTCGTCCTCATTGCAATCAATCCTTTGCGTGCATCAATATACGCATCATTGTATGTCGTTGGTGATGCGTGGTGGTTGGCGCCCCCTGCGGTATCGCTTCGCTCACCGCGCCCCCTTTGTCCTTCGGACATTTCCCCCGCT
>DAOUJE010000098.1:0-28320 GCA_034423055.1 Dehalococcoidia bacterium
GCCGACGGTCTGGCGACGTCGGCGGTGCTGGAATATAAGCCAATTACAACCAACCCTTCGCACGCGACCCCGAACACGCGGCGATCCTTCGACACCCACCCGTCGAACAAAAATCCCCCCAAAGGGAGAATCAAACGCGCCTACACCCGTCCCCTTTCGAGAATCGAAGGGGGACGCGGAGCGAAGCGAACGCAGGGGGATGCCCACCCCAAACACCCACAATACACCTATCCTTAAAACCCTTCCCCATCCTGCCCATCCTAGTTCAGATCCCTAGATACCCCCACAATCGCATCCTCCACCGCATCTCATGTCATTCCCGCGCCCCTCGCGCTGCCATTCCGAGCCCCTCGCCCTGTCATTCCGAGCGCAGCGAGGAATCCAAACTCCCCTTTCGCTCCGCGAAGGGGGACGCGGAGCGAAGCGAACGCAGGGGGATGCCCATCCTTCAAATCCTTCACCATCCTGCCCATCCTAGTTCAAAAACCACACCGACCAGCAATTAAACGCGCCCATCGCGGGGATGTCCATCGCTTATGATTTCCGATCATGGACGCACTCGAAATCCTCGAACAGCTTTGCCTGCAACCCGCTGTCTCATATCACGAATGGCGAGTCGCACGCGAAATATCAACCATCCTCAGCGATTATGGGATTGACGCTCGTAGAGACCGTTGGGGAAACATAATCGCAGAGATAAACGGCGACGAATCCAAGCCACCCTTGGTTTTCGTGGCGCACATGGATCACCCAGGTTTCGAAGCAATCGAGGCGGTAGAGGTGAGCGAAGACGAGGAATTAATCGTCGCCGAGCCACGCGGCGGATTGGGGGCCCGGACCTACGACCTAGGAACCGGAGTCCGGATCATCGCTCGCGACGGAACGACGATGTACGGAACCATCGAATCCCACGGCCTCTTGCATCAAGTAGGCAACGGCCGGTTCGCCCGCACTGATCGAGTGATGATTCAACCCGAAACCGATGTAACTGTTCGGAAGGCCTCCGATCTCACCTATCCGGCCGCTGTGGTGTTGGACTTGGACAGCTTCAGCGTCGACGGCGAATTTATCCGTGGCAGGCAGCTTGATGACCTCGCCGGTTGTGCTGCGATCTTGGCAGCTTTGATAACGGTCAAGAATGATGCATCGAACAATCGACCCATCGTCGGGCTATTCACACGCGCCGAAGAGGTCGGACTTGTCGGCGCGGCGCTTGCCGCCGCGGACGAAGTTGTCGGGAAGGACGCTTTGATCGTTTCTGTCGAGACCAGCTTGAAGAGCGACAACGCGAAACAGGGCGACGGTGTGATCATTCGCGTCGGCGATCGCATGACCACTTTCGACCACAGCGCCGAGGCGGTATTGCATGCCGCCGCGTTTCGCATCGCGGAGCACAGAACCACAGATGGTTTCAAAGTGCAACGCGCCCTGATGGGCGCAGGCGGTTGTGAAGCAAGCGCATTCAAAGCGCACGGCTATCGAGTCACAGGAACTTCGTTCCCCCTCGGCGCATGGCACAACACCGAAGATGACGGTTCGATAATCCCCGAGTACATCCATCTCGACGACTTCAAATCGGGAGTCGCTCTGATAACCGAGGTTATGCGGGACGAAGATGAACCCCGACACAACGATCCATTGCGCTACCTCTCGGCATTCCCTGAGACTGGAGCGATGCGCTTGAGAGAGACCCAGATCTAGCAATCGATGCACATTTGCCTTCGCGACCCGTAACGGCATTTGGCTTTTGGTCAGCGATGTAACCTTGAATCCATGCCAAAAGTTGACGGAAGTTATCTGATCGCCCGAACCCTGAAAGAAGAGGGCACCGACTGCCTTTTCTACCTGATGGGCGGGCCGAACTACGAGATTGTCAACAACTCGGAAGATTTCGGCATCCGCACCGTCGATTTCCGGCACGAACAAGCGGCAGCGATGGCAGCCCATGCCTACGCTCGTGTCAAGCGCGCCCCAGGAGTGACGACATCAGCATCCGGTCCTGGTACGCTGAATCTGCTTACGGGAATCTACAACGCGTTCGTAGACGCGGCCCCGATGGTCACCCTTGGTGGTGCCGGTCCTTTGCGAGATGTCTATCGCGACGGCTTCCAAGAAGTGGACCTGCCGAACATCTTCGCGCCAGTGTCCAAATCAGTCATCCGTCCAACCTACCCGGCACGCATGCCGGAGCACATCTCAACCGCATTTCGAACCGCAATGAGTGACCGTCCTGGTCCGGTGTACGTCGAGTGCAACGAAGATGTGCTTTATGGAGAGGTTGACGAGAGCGAGGCCGAATTGCCCACCCGTGCAAGCGCGGTTTCACCCCCGAGCGCGGACCCCGACAAGATCGCAGAAGCGGTCAAAATTCTCTCAGAAGCTGAGCGCCCCATCTTGTTGGCAGGTAGTGGACCTTGGTGGTCAGGCGCATGGGATGAACTCCAAGAGCTCGTGGATCGCACCGGAATACCGTTCTACACTACGCCAATCGCCCGCGGGTTGATACCAGAAGACCATCCGGTTTCGTTCCCCGCGGCCCGTTCGACAGCGTTCCGAGAAACCGATGCCGTGTTAGTTGTAGGGACGCGCTTCAACTGGATCATGACGTTTGGACGTCGAATCTCCCCGCAGGCCAAGATTATCCAGATCGACGTTCGTGCCGGAGAGATCGGTCACAATCGCTCAGTGGATATCGGCATAGTCGCGGACGCCAGAGCAGCAATGCGGCAAATCAACTCGGAAGTGTCGCGCTCAGGGATGCAGTCGAAATCCGAATCCGCTTGGGTCGCCTATCTCCGAGATATCGAGGACAACCGGCGCGAACGGTCAGAGCAACTGGAGAACTCTGACCAAGTCCCGATTCACCCGTTGCGGCTGTGCAAAGAACTGCGCGAGGTCATGGATCGAGAAGCGATATTGACCGTCGACGGCAACGAGATCCTGCACTATGGCCGACAGTCGATACCGACTTATGTGCCGGGCCATAGGCTGAATTCGGGTGCGACAGGATGCATGGGGGTCGGATTGCCGTTTGCGATTGGCGCTAAGTTGGCGAAACCTGACAAGCAAGTAGTTTCCTTGCACGGCGACGGATCGCTGGGCATGAACATCCAAGACTTCGACACCGCGGTCAGATACAACTTGCCTATCGTAGTCGTCGTATCGAACAACGAAGGATGGACAGCGCGTGTCGAAGGCATACGAAAGCCTGGTCGCGAACTCGGCTGGACGCGCTTCGATGCCATTGCTGAAGCTTTGGGCGGATACGGCGAGGAGGTCCGTGAACCTTCACAGATTCGACCAGCATTGGAACGCGCTTTCGATGCTGGCGTCCCTGCCATCGTCAACGTTCACACCGATCCCACCGCGCGCGCGCTTTCCCGCTTTGTCGGGTCCAAAATGGAGTAGCCGAAGGAAGATTCGATGTCGAGCCAAAACAAAGACGCTAGCAAAACCAATACTTACATCATGTTTTCAAAGCTCACCGAACGCGGGCGCGACCGGGTTCGGACGCATCCGGAGCGCATACTCGAGGTCAACAACGAGGTGGAAATGAGGGGATGTCACGTCGTCGCCCAGTACGCGCTGATGGGCGATTACGATTTCGTGACGATCATCGAAGCGCCCGACAACGGTGAGATGTCACGCATAGCTATCGAACTTGGAGCCCGCGGTACGATCGACACCACAACATACTCGGCCATACCGATTGACGATTTCATAAAGATAATGCAGCAGAACGGGGCGTAGTCGATTGTCCTTGCGCGGGTTGATCCACTTGAAGGCATCGCTTCGATAAAAAGTGGCGAACAACGCTATTAGCCGAAAACGACGCGATACATCCTTGTTGCGAAAAGTGGTTGACGTTGCCAACAATTCAAGCAACGCCGCGTCTCGTAGAATCTTTTAGACCGGAAGCAAACCTTAACACCGACACAGATGTCATCCGAAGCAATCGAGAGACGCTCGATCATTATCTCGATCATCGCTAGCACCAGTTTTGGTGTCCTAGGTATCGTGATCTCGATTGCCAGTCACTCTGGCGCGGTGTTCCTGGACGGCTTGTTCTCTTTGACATTCGGGATTGTCGGCTTGCTGACGTTGTATGTGTCTCAACTCGTATCCCGCCCAAGCGATGATTCGTATCCATTTGGCTATGCGACATTCGAACCCATGCTCAATCTCTTCAAGGGTTTGCTCATCGGCTTCGCTCTCGTCTACGCGCTTTGGACCGCAATCAGAACGATCTTGACTGGTGGACAGGAGATCGCGGCTGAGGGTGGCATTCTCTACGCGGCCATCGCGGTCGTTGGTGGTGCGGTAGTCGTATTTTTCCTAAAGCGATACGCGAAGCAATCAGGTTCGCCCATTGTCGACGTAGATGCAAAGAACTGGACCGTCGACACGCTGATCAGCTCAGCAGTGGGTGTCGCGTTCGTGGCGACTCTTCTCATTGAAAACTCTGATTGGTCGGATTTCGCCCCTTATGCCGACCCGGTAATCATGCTTGCCATCATCGCCATTGCGTCCCCGCAGCCCTTCCAAACGATCCGGGACAATCTGCGCCAACTGGTGGGCAAGGCTCCGCCGAAGGACGTTCAGGACAGGGTCGCGGAACTCGTCGAGGAAGCGATTGCCGATGTCCCGCATTTCGAAACCCATCTACGCATCGTCGATGTGGGGCGTTACATTCACCTTCACATCTACGTGATCGTCTCACCCGCCTCGGGCGGGTTAATCGACATCCGGCGGCACGATCAGATACGGAGAAGGATCTACGATCACGTTTCGCGGGAGTACCGTTACTTGTCGCTTGACGTTGGCTTCACAACGGATCGACGTTGGGCATTGAACAGCGTACCTTCGGAAGACCAAGAGGCTGTTGTTTTATCGACAGAAGCAATGGAAGAAGATGCCAGATAACTTCTCTAGCAAAATCAACTGGGGTGTTCTTAACGGTCGCGACAACCCTCATAGTGGTTGGATGCGGAACCGTTGGTAGTCTGGCGTCACCGACACCAGTGCCAGTGGACAACTCGCGGCTGACCCCCACGCCGTCTTTTACCGACACGGCCAAAACCGAGATAACAACGCTTTTCGGGGAACAGGCCGCATCGATAAAAGGCGGTAACTGGGAAGCTGCGTACCGAACATGCAACCCGAGTTATCGTGCCCGTCGCGACTTGGAACGTTTCACTGGCGATGTCGACCGATATCTAAGCCGCCTCGAAACGACATCTGCCTCGCTGGACATTCGCAACCCGATCGTCACCAAGGGCCGCGACGACCGTTTCGATCTAAACTATGACCTCTACATCCGTGATGAGTTTTCGCAGACGATCCGCGTCGGTGGGGCGTACGTATACATCAACGGTCAATGGTACGACGATGGGGTCTGGTGCCGGTGATAGCGTCGTGAATTGAAGCAAGCATGCAGATGACGGGTAGAATCAGTTGCGTCGCCCTGAACTGAACATCCTAACCTGAAGTGATCACCCAACTGGAAATCCGAAACTTCCGTGGACTCGAGGACATCACGTTCCCTCGTCTGTCCCGCATCAACTTGATCTCGGGGCGTAACGGGGTCGGGAAGACTTCGGTTTTGGAGGCGTTGTTTCTGTTCGCGGCACCTTATTGGCCCGACTCGATAAATGTAGTGAGTGGTAACCGGGGTATGTTGCCTCGCAGTTTCGATGACATTTTTGGAGATTTGTTCTCGAATTTCGATAGCGACCGATCGATTGAAATCAACTCGCACGATAATCGATACGATCAACCACACCAACTGAATGTTTATTTGAGGCAAAGATCTCGGGTCAGTTTGCCAAGCGGTGCGTTGATGCGAGACCAAGAATTCCCCTTACCAGACGGGGTTACACGTACTGCGAGCAACGAGGAACTGGTTTTTCACCGCGTCAATCACAACGGCTCGGAAACCGAGTCCAGTGCGTGGTTGACACGCTACGCGTATCCAGGCCCCCAACCGATGCAATTCGATGACCGAATAGAAGGGCGGTCCGATGAGTTAGCAGACTCGATTCCGACGTATTACCTGTCCCATCGTGTGCCGTTGGCTCAGACGTGGGCATCGCTCTTCGGCCAAATGCAACGCGACGGATCAGATGACGAGATTCTTGATCTGTTAGGTAGCATCGAACCTCGCATCCGAAGCGTACTGCCGATTCCCGGTTCGAATGGTGTCGATATCTATGCGAAGATTGAGGGGATGCGCCCCGCATTACCTATCGCGCTGATCGGCGAAGGACTCAACCGGGCGTTCCAGTTGGCAGTGCTGACGCGGTACGTACGAAATGGAATACTTCTTATCGATGAGATTGAAAATGGACTCCATTTCAGGTCGCTACCGTTGATGTTGTCTCAGTTGAACCGGTTGGCTGAGCGCTTTGATGTGCAGATTTTCGCGGTGACTCATAGCGATGAATGCGTCGATGCAGCACGGGTGGCGATTGGGACCACCGACAGCCGCGGCTTGTCTTACTATCGGCTCGGACGGGAAAAGGGCAAGGTGAAGGCCCATCATTTCAACATCGATAAACTCGATCGGGCCCATGAATTCGGCATGGAGGTGCGTTAGGTGGGAGGCAATCAGTTCCTTGATACCGAACCGAAATTCCAGATTCGATCCAAAAAACTTTTGCTTGTTGAAGGTATCGATGACCAAGCAGTTTTCGATTCGTTGTCCAAGAAAATGGGTGTTTCTGATATTCAAATACTCAGGTATGACGGCAAGCCCAAGTTTCGGAATTTCGTTGAGGATTTAACATCTCTCGATGGTTTTGATGAGGTTGAGATGATAGGCATCACTACCGATGTCGACCAAAACCCGGTCTCGGCTCGCGACAGAATCCGAGGTGCGCTTGAAAACGCGTCGTTGCCGGTTCCAAACCAACCTCTAATCTTCGCTGAAGAGCCCGATGCCGCCAAAGTAGCGTACCTGTTGATTCCCCATGAAAGCGAGCATGGCGAGTTGGAGGACGTTTGTCTGGATTCCGTTGATGACGAAGTGACTTTAAACTGTGTGGATGATTTCATGTCGTGCTTCGAATCTAACGGTTCTCGCATCACACGTCCTTCAAAATCCAAACTTCAGGCGTACTTATCGACTCAGGAAGACCCGGATAAACGCATAGGTGAGGCAGTGATGGCAGGTTACCTGCCGTACGACGCCGATGCCTTTGAACCACTTAGGTCATTGCTTGAGATGCTTCACCAACATTAGCGGAATTGACTGCGTTCGCTTGAATTCCCGGCGCGACTGTGAATTGCTCCTCGTAAAGCCTTCGGTAAAGATCGGACTCTCCGATCAACTCCTCATGCGGCCCCCGCGCTTGGATATTGCCGTCTTGGATGACCAAAATTTGATCCGCGGCTATCACTGTCGATAGCCGGTGGGCAATCGCTATCGTCGTGCGACCTTCTCGCAACCGCGTGATGGCCTCGCGGATCAATCGTTCGGAGAGAGTGTCTAGGGCGCTAGTCGCTTCGTCCAAAAGCAGGATGCGGGGATTTGCAAGGATCACACGTGCTATCGCGAGCCGTTGCCTCTCACCTCCCGACAACCGATAGCCGTGCTCTCCCACGATCGAGTTGTAACCGTCCGGCATCGCGGCGATGGTGTCGTGAATCTGCGCTGCTTTAGACGCTTCGATCAGCTCCTGTTCCGTAGCCGACGGACGTCCGTACAGGAGATTCTCTCGGACTGACGCATGGAAGAGGAACGGATTTTGTGAAACAACGCCGATCAGTTGAGTCAGGTTGTCGTGCGTAATGTCTTTGATATTCACTCCGTCGATCCGGACCGCGCCTTCGTCTGCATCGTAGAGGCGCGACGCCAAATAGCCGATAGTGGTTTTGCCGGAACCACTGGGCCCCACGAGAGCGGTGAGTTTCCCAGCTTGGGCGGTAAATGAGATACCCGACAGATGGAACGGTTCATCGTCTTCTGGCAACGTGTCGGACGCCTCACGCGATTGCAGTCCGTTAGCCATCGGTGGTCTGCCGTTGCCGCCACGATTTGGCATCTCCGGCGGTGGCATTGGAATATCTGAACCCATCTGCCCGGATCCGCCGTCTGGACCACCCCCGAAGCTGCCTTGAGGTCCGCTTGAAGCCAGCAATCGTTGCCGAGCCTCGATGCGCTCCAACTCAGATTCTTGGTATGTGAATGAAACGTTCTCGAAGACGACCTCGCCCTTTGCCGTTGCCGGATCGACCTTGATTGGATTTACGGGATCGACAATGGTGGGCTTGATGTCCATGTACTCGAAGATGCGTTCGAACAGCGCCAACGAGCCAGAGATTTCGACTCCGCGTTGCAGGAGGTTCGCCATCGGAAATAGCAGTCGAGCTTGGATTGTGGAGAACGCGACGATGTCGCCAAGCGTCACGCGGTCGCTGCCATCGATGATCAGAATGCCGCCGACTAGCCAGATGAAAGCTGGTGCCATGGTGAAGAATGCCTGCACAACGATGAAGAAGCCGCGACCAGTCATGTATTGTCTGATCGAAACGTCGGTCAGCTTGGTGTTTGTGTCTTGGAATTCGCGGAGTTGCTCGGTTTCGCGTCCAAAAGTCTTCGCCACTATCACGCCGGATACGAACAGGGTTTCGCCGGTTTTAGCGGTCAAATCTGCCAGCGTTCTCTGCATCTGACGGGTCAAGCGACGCCTTCGAGCGCCGACTATTCGGGAGAGATACGCGAATATCGGCATGGTGCAGACTGCGACGATCGTCAACTCCCAAGAAAGGATCAACATCGCGATGAGTGCAGCAATCACTATTGAGACGCTTGACAAAATGTTGACCACCGTGTCGGTCAGCACCAGCTGCGTGCTCGAAACATCGTTGGCCAAGCGAGACTGAATGTCGCCGGTCTTGGTCGAGGAGAAGAAAGAGATCGGTTGTTTGAGGAGATGGTTGTATACGGTGTGCCGCATATCCTCCATTACCTTGAAGCCGACGGAGGCGTTCAGGCGTGATTGGGCGAAGTTGAGGACTCCCGATATGCCCGCTGCCGCGACCATGCCGAAGATCAGCCACAACAACAGGTTCATATCCTGTTGCGGTAGCGCGTCGTCGATCACCCGTTGAATCAACAGAGGAGTGATGACACCGAGTGCCGAGGTGACGAGGACGAGTAGTGCAACTATTCCCAAAGTCAGCTTGTAGTCGGAGTAGAGCCTTACGACGCGTTTGAGGGTGTCACGTGGGAACGGGCGGTTAGGCGTTTCTTCGGGAATCGGCCCGAAACCGGGACCGCCCATCCCGCCGCCTCGCATTCCGCCTGCTCGCATACATGTCTCCGAGATTCCGCGCCGTGACTTAGGCGCACAACGATTTAAGGCATCTTATCCCAAGTTATCCCAAGCCTGATAGTCTCGCCGAATAGAGGATTGATGCCGATCGAAGAGAGCGCACCAAAGAGGTTGTTGGTAGCCCGTAGGGGAGTCGAACCCCTGTTTCAGCCTTGAGAGGGCCGTGTCCTGGGCCACTAGACGAACGGGCCACCGTTATCGTGCGGGAACTGGACTAGTCAGTCCGCGCTCTCTTACCGATTTTGGCTGCCGATGCAGGATTCGAACCCGCGCTCCCAGATCCAGAGTCTGGTGTCCTACCACTAGACGAATCGGCAACGGCTTGCTCTAGACATCATAACAGATTGCCTAATCGCACTCTGTAAGTCGACTACATCTCACGCCTTGACGACACTCGTCTCGAGTTTGTGGTGAGATCGCCAATTCTGGTTCGCGGATGTGGGAATTGGTATATACTGCGCGCATCCTTGAACGCAAACGTTGCGTCCGTAGGGGGATACTCGCATGGATGCGTCGCGTTCAGCGTAAATCGATGTCAATTCAACCAAGGGAGAATTTTGACATGAAATCACGAATTGCAAGCAGATATCTGCTTGGAGCGGTTGCGGCATTGATTGCCGTCGCGGCTTGGGCCTGTGGAGGAGATCCGGAGACGGTCGTCGTCAGAGAGACGGTTGTCGTTGAGGTCGAGAAAGAGGTCCAGGTCGAAGTCGAGAAAGAAGTGCAGGTTACCGTCGAGGTCGAGAAGATCGTGGAGAAAGAGGTCGTCAAGGAGGTCGAGAAGATCGTCGAGGTCGAAGTGATGGTGGAGAAGGAAGAGGCCGCTCCTACAGCCACCCCCGAACCGGTTAGCCAAGAGTTGCCTGAACCCGAATCTGCTGTCGGCACCTTGGTGATGATCCCTGAAGGCGTCGCACCTGGTGTGGGCATCAACCGATCGCAAGCACCAGAATCTTTGATGTACTGGGGTGTAAGTGAGCAACTCTTCCGTCCCAATGACGACGGCACTCTAGTTGGTCCTTGGCTCGCGGAAAGCTGGGAAATCGCACCCGATGGTTCACAGGCTACGGTCATTATCCGGAGCGGCGTTCAATTCCACGGTGATTGGGGAGAACTGACGGCCCACGACTTTGCTTGGAGCCTCAACGACACCAACGGTGCTATCACACCTGAGAGCATCCACGGGCAGGCTGGCGACTTTGCGGCGTTTATGGACGAAGCCGAAGCCACAGACGACCGTACTCTGATCCTCAACTTCAACGCTCCCGAACCTCGTTGGACCACCTTGCTATTCAACCAAGCAGGCGACGCATTCGGTGTCTTCTCAAAGAAGATATACGACGAAATGGGCGCCGACTGGATGCGTGAAAACATCATCGGCACTGGCCCATACACCGTGCAGGAATGGCGGCAATCTGACAGTGCGACACTGATCGCTCAGGAAACGCACTGGGACAAAGTTGCAGAAGTTGGGACGTTGCGGTTGATCGATGTTCCGGAAACGGTGGCTCGCATTTCCGCGTTGCGATCCGGTGGTGCAGACTGGGCGGTCCTGCCGGTCCGTGAAATGAAGGACTTGACCAGAGACGGTTTCGGCGTGCTGACAACTGGTCGACAGAGCGGTGTGCCGCTGAATATGGCTGGCAACTACTGGGAATCGACCGCCGTCAAGACTGGTGAGCCAATCACCCACGTGACGTTCGTGCACGATATCCCGTGGATCGGCAACCCGCACAAACCGGACGACAACAATAACCCGGCTGGTATGGACGACATGGAACAGGCTAGGTTAGTCCGTTGGGCGATCGCGTTGTCAATCAACAGACCACTAGTTAACGAATCGCTCTATGGCGGCAACGCCTCCGAGTACCACGTTGGAATGTTCCACGTCAACAACGTTGACTGGGACGATAAATGGATCGTCCCGTACGACCCGGTCATGGCAAACGAGTACCTTGACACGGCTGGCTATCCGAAAAACGACGATGGCGTCCGGTTCGCGATGCCTATCTACGCCTTTACCTCAGTGCGTGACTGGGCGGAGATTGCAGACACCGCAGCTGGTTTCATCAACCAACTCGGGATCGAGACCAACATCGTCAAGGTTGCCTACTCAATCGTTCGCCCGAGCTTGGTAGCAAGGAGCACGACCACACCTGCGACGCAGTGGTGCAGGTCCGACTTGTGGAAACCGTACGACTGGGTGACGGGAGAGGAGGAGACGAGCCTTACCCGTGGCGGCTTCGGTTGTCACATGGAGATACCGTTCATCCTAGAGACTGTTCAGAAAGTGGCGGCAGAGCCTGACCCGATAAAACGCACTGAGTACAACGTCGCCATGGCGCAATACCTATACGATCAGGCGTTGAAAATCGGAATCATCGCGCTTCCGTTCGTTTCGGCTTACAACCCGAACTCGATTGCGGAATGGCCAATGCGTCCAGGACCCCAAGCTCCTCACACTTCACCTGAGTTGATCGTTCCGGCCAGGTAGGCGTGAAAATCGGTTGTCACCTCGGTACATGCGGTGCTGCCGCATCCGAGGTGACACCCTAATCTGTCGGACTGCAGCGCGAATTCGTTCGTTGCCGTGGCTCAACTTGATAAGTCCGAGAGCCTACTAGGGCGTATCGTTCGGACTGGACCCAACCGTGCGTAAATTCCTGATCAGACGATTCTTTGCCGGTATCCTGTCGATTCTCGCGGCAACTGCCATCGTCTTCGGCCTGTCTAGAGCCGCAGGTGATCCTCTGCTTCTTTACGCCAAGCCAGGTGGATACGGAGTCACGCCCGAGCAAGAGCAGGCGCTGAAAGAGAAACTCCGACTTGATCGCCCACTCGTGATTCAGTACCTGTTATGGCTGACGGACTTGGCGCGTGGCGACTTTGGAAAGACGCTTCTAGCAGAACAGTTGGTGACGCGGGTCGTTGGCGAGAAGATGGGTGCAACCGTGCAGTTAGGGCTCGTTTCATGGTTGTTGGCGACAGTGATGGGGGTACCTCTAGGCGTACTATCGGCAGTCCTGCGAGGAAGTGTATGGGACTACTTGGGGAGGGGGTACGCGCTCATAGGACAATCCCTTCCTACCTTCTGGCTAGGTCTGATGCTGATTCTGATATTCAACAAACAGTTGGACTGGCTTCCTTTCGGCACACGTGGTACGTCGGAATCGTTTTTCTTCACCTGGGACAACTTGCGATACTTCATATTGCCCTCGTTCGCTGTTGCATGGGGCGCGGCGGCAGTCTATTTGAGATTGACGCGATCAGCGATGCTGGAGGTGCTCGATTCTGAATTCGTAAAGCTCGCTCGTTCGAAAGGCGTAGGACAGACAAAAATCATTTGGAAGCACGCGTTTCGCAACGCCCTGATACCGCCGTTGACCGTGTCAACCCTGATTATGGCTGGATTGATCACGGGAAGCGTCGTTGTCGAGACGGTGTTCTCGTGGCCGGGACTTGGCAGGTTGGCAGTTCAAGCAGTTCAAGACAACGATTTTCCCATACTCACAGCAACCGTTCTCTTCTTTGCAACAGTTTTCGTATTGGTGAATCTACTGACCGACATTCTGTACGCGTTGATCGACCCTCGGATTCGATACTGACGATGGACTGAAAGACTCAATGGCATCTGAAACGAGAGCAGGGGACACTACGACGTTGCAGAGGGCAGCAGCACCGACGCAACGCGTCTTCCGACTTTCGCCGGGTTATGTTTGGTACGCGTTACGACGATGGCCGATTATTCCAGCCCTCATCATGGTGGTGCTGGTTGTAGCTGGTGTTTTCGCGGATCAACTGGCACCGTATGACGAGATCGAACAGGACATCAGGTTCCGCAACGCTCCGCCGCGTATCTTCAACTCGAACGCTGAGTATTGGGAAAGTCAGGACTTTTCCCAAGCGATGTTCCGAGCCCCGGATAGCGAAGGAAAGAACCCAGCTAACCGATTCATCCTAGGCGCAGACCATGTCGGCAGGGACGTCTTAAGCCGTATCATCCACGGTGCACGCATCTCGCTGGTCGTCACATCAGTCGCATTGTTCTCAGGACTGATTCTCGGGGTGACCATAGGCGTGATATCGGGCTATTACGGCGGTGTGGTAGACGAGATCTTGATGCGAATGGTCGACGTGTGGTATGCGATACCTTTCTTGTTGCTCGCAATGGTAGCGGTCATAATCTTCGAGGCAAGCTTGAATCTCATCATCATTCTGTTGATACTGCTCGCATGGAGCGGGTATGTTCGGAATCTGCGTGGTGAGGTTTTGAGTCTGAAGGAACGCGATTTCGTCGCATCGGCCCGCGTTGCCGGCGCATCAACTTTTCGCATCATCTTCAAACATCTGTTGCCGGGGCTCATAAACACGATATTCGTGATTGCCAGTCTCAGAGTAGGACAGTTGATACTCGCAGAAGCTTCGCTCAGTTTCTTGGGTGCAGGGATTCCAGGCCCGACGCCCGCGTGGGGAGTGCTGATCGCGGAGGGAAGAGAATACGTGGAGTCTGCATGGTGGCAGACTGTGTTCCCAGGAACAGCGATCTTCCTAGTCGTTCTTGCCTTCAACTTCCTCGGCGACTGGGTTCGAGATCGGTTAGATCCGCGATTGCGGCAACTCGATTAATCTGATCGCGACTAAAGCTTGATCAACTGATCCAAGATGTCTTGCAGTTGATTGTGCTTGATGTATCCCTGATGGACGCTTAAGACGTTGTGATCTTTGTCGAGAAAAAACGTTGTGGGAGCAGCCGTGATCTGGTAGGCGATGTGGATCGAGCTGCCAACGTCTGGGATCGCCGGATAGTTGGCTTTCATCTTTCCTAGAAACTCAACGCCGTCGGCGGCAGTGTCGAAACCCATCGCTTGAACGCCCACGAAGACGATTTGGTCAGTGCCCGGCGATCCTAAAGTCTGGTAGGCATGCTCAAAGTTGGGAATCTCGGCTCGACAAGGGGGGCAAGATGGAAACCAAAAGTTAATGACAACGGGTTTACCTTCATACTCGCTTAAGTCGAACGATCCGTGGTGAAATGTATCGCCCTTGAATCCCGGTGCGTCACCGAGGCCAGTAAAGACTTCCGTCGATGCATAGACCAACTCCAGTTCTGCCAACTCCGCGTCCGCAACGGCAGATTGGTCGGTCGACAAATCCACCGCGACAGCCTCACCTTCCGCGGGTTGCGACTCCTCCTCAACCTGCACCGATCCGCCATTCGCTAACTCTCGGACGATCTCGGTCAGGTTTTCCTTGTCGATCGCACCTTGCCACACTCGATGCTCATTGTGGTTGCGATCCAGAAACACTGTTGTCGGGTATGAAAAGACGTTGTAAGCGATCTGTATCGCCGAGGCATTGTCAGGCAAGCCGGGGAACGTAACTCCGAGTTCTTCGAATAGAGCCGCCCCGTCTTCAATCGAGTCGAGGCCGAGTTGCTGTACTCCGACGAATTGGATATCGCTGCCAGAGGGTTCACCGAATTCCTGATAGACCTCCTCGAAGTGCTCCAACTCTGCTCGACATGGTGGGCAAGACGGGAACCAGAAGTTGATGACTATCGGTTTTCCTGCGAGTTCGCGAGTATCGAACGTCCCGTGGGCGAATGTGGTTCCATAGAAACCTTCGGTATCGCCGAGACCGTCGACAGTCGCAGATTCGAACGACTCGGGGAACCCCATCGGCATCGACTCTGCCTCTGCTTCGTCGCTCACGGGCGCAACCGTCGGTTCCGGTTCGGGCGTGTCTGCCGGCTGTTCGGGTTCGCTCCCACACGCCGAAGCGACGACGAAAATCATCGACGCGATTAGCAAGGTCGCGATGGTCAAAATTCGTGAACGACTCATTCGCAGATTCGTCTCCCCTGATGCCAATCGTAAGCCAATCGTCTGTGCATCCTCTGATTAGATGATACGTAATGGCGGCGAACTCAGTTTTCGCTATTGCCGCCTGAGTTTGCGGTTGCGCTCACTCGGCAAGAACGTCTGCTGCGATACCGTCCAACTGGTCTTGCAACGCTTCACCCAGTGATTCGATCGGAACTCTGACTTGCTCCATGGTGTCCCGGTGGCGGATTGTCACGGCATCGTCCGATTCCACAGTCTCGAAATCGACTGTGACACAGAGCGGGGTCCCGATTTCGTCCTGTCTCCTATAGCGTCGACCGATGCTTTGCGTCTCGTCATACTGCGTACTGAAGCGAGACCGGACGAGGTCATATACCTCGCGAGCTTTCGGTGTCAATTTAGCATTCCGGCTTAGCGGCAAGATGGCGATTTGGTACGGGGCGATCGCTGGATGGAAACGTAAAACGACGCGTTTGTCGTTGTTCACCTCTTCCTCGTCGTAGGCGTCGACGAGGAATGCCAACGCCGAACGATCGGCACCCATCGCAGGTTCGACTACGAACGGAACGTACCGCTTATTGTTCGGTTGGTCGTAGTAGGAGAGGTCTTTGCCCGACTTCTCGATATGCGCTTTCAGATCGTAGTCGGTGCGGTTCGAGATCGTCTCCAACTCGCCCCAACCCCATGGGAAAAGGAACTCAACGTCGGCGCTGCCCTTGGAGTAGTGAGGCAACTCGTCGGCCTCGTGCTCACGCACGCGTAACTTGGATCGGCGAATACCCAAATCCGAAAACCAGTCCATTGAGAAATCGATCCAGTAGCGATGCCATTCTTCGTCAGTGCCCGGCTCGCAGAAGTACTCCATCTCCATCTGCTCGAACTCGCGCGTACGGAACGTGAAGTTGCCGGGCGTAATCTCGTTGCGGAACGATTTACCTTGTTGGGCGATACCAAAAGGTATGCGAACGCGGCTGCTGTTCACCACGTTGTCGAAATCCACGAACATCGCCTGTGCGGTTTCAGGACGTAGATAGACGATGTTCTCGTCGCCTTCAACCGGGCCGATGTGCGTGCGGAACATGAGATTGAAGTGACGCGGGTCGCTCAACTTCGCATCGCAGTCGGGACAGTCGTCGGTACCGAGCAAGTCTGAGCGGTACCTTCGATTGCACTCGTGGCACTCTGCCAAGGGATCAGTAAAGCTGTCGACGTGACCGCTGGCCACCCAAACGTTCGGGTGCATCAAGATCGAGGCGTCGATGCCGACCACATCCTCACGGTCTCGGACCATTGACTTCCACCACTGATCCTTGACGTTTCGCTTGAGTTCTACTCCAACGGGTCCGTAGTCGTAGAGGCTACCAATGCCTCCGTATATCTCGCTGCTTTGGAAAATAAATCCTCGCCGTTTGCAAAGGCTGACGACGGTGTCCAAGCTGACGTTATCGAGATTGCGTTTCAATGTGACTTACCGATCTTGTGCTGCTTCGGTTTCATGCGGCTACGTCAGTGACTTTTGAACCACCGCATATTTTCAGTGTAAAGAGCGAATGTTTCAAAGTTCGCGCGATCGCGAAGTTCACGCTTGGATCACAATCCGCAATTCATCATCTCAACCGCAAACCAAAGTGCCATCGCGCCTCCTCGGTCGTCGAGTCCGGTAACGGAGTCTCGGACCAGATATTCATTCAAGTTTTCCAAAGGACCAGTGCCGACGCACACTCGAAGTACCCCACCTTCATCGTCGATACCATCCGACGTGCCCCGCCATGCGTTCATCAGGACATCGGCCCAGTCGCCTTTGGACAACCAGCCATGCTTTACTCCGAGCGCGATCGAGATACCGATCATGCTTGTCGAACTGTGTTCCGTGTAGGAATCGGCAACGTTCACCACTTGTCGCCACATCCCGGTTTCCGCATCTTGGAACGACTTGAGTCCCTCCAGATGCTCGATGTGACGTTTAATCAGTTGATCCCGCTTCGCTCCGTCGTAGCCGACAAGCGTCTCAGCGAATCCGAGAGCCGCAAAACCATTTCCTCGTCCCCAGAAGTACGGCGACGAGAGACAGTGCCAGTAAAGTCCGTTAGGCTGCAACAAACGATCGGCACATTCAAGTACGAATTCACCCGCCAACTCGACGTATGAACCGTCACCGGTCAATCGAGAAGCTCGTTGCAGCACCGTGCCAGCGAAAAACATGTCTTCCACGCGGAAGTCACGATCCAAGACGCTCGAAAAACCATCCTCTTGGCGTTGCATGAATCGATCTGCGGTTGCGATAAGCAATGATCGATATCGCGCATCGTCGGCAAGCGACGATGCCCAGTTGACTCCCGCATAGTTCGCGGTGCCATCGCTCGCCTCAAAAACAGCATCGGGGTTGTTGACATATTGCGCCGTAATCGCCTCGATATCAGGGCGTGGGTCCGGATACTCGTTGTCCAATTCAGCGAGTTGCAATCGAGCGGTCAGCGCGACTCCCTGGGTGTAGACCACCGGTCGTTTCAACACATGACCGTATACCCCAGCTAACGTCCGGGCTTTTTGGTTAGCCGATTCTGCAACTGAGGCCATATCTACATCTGCCTTGTCATAACGACGGTTTGCCGTATCATTTACGCAGACTGAATGATACAGCCACATCTTGAAAATTCGGGAGTTCAATAAATGGCGACATCGACATCGCAGCAGCTAGACGGCAGGAGCGCCTTGGTAACAGGTGGTGGCAGGGGGATCGGACGCGGCATCAGCATGATCTTGGCGTCGAGAGGTGCGGAAGTCTGTGTGTCGGATATTGTTCCAGCGAACGCCGAACAGGTTGCTGCTGAGATCAACGAGGGTGGAGGCAACGCCTTTGCAACTGGCGGCGACGTTACTGACATCGACTCGATATCTGAAGTCGCGCAAACTGCCATTGACACCTTCGGCAAGCTCGATATCTGCGTGCCCAACGCCGGTGTGATCGGTGGACCCGACTTCATGTCCCGCAAGGACTATATCGATGCCGATTGGGACATGACTTGGGATGTCAATGTGCGAGGCGTGGTCAACACTGCGGATGCCGTCACTGAACACATGAAAGAGCGGATGTACGGAAAGATAGTGATCATCGCATCCCACGGCGGGCGACAACCGCGCGGCGTACCCGATGTCGGACGAGGTAGCGCCCAAGGCCCGTACATGGTGTCAAAAGCCGCGGCCATCCAATGGACGCATTGGCTCGCGATGAACCTCGGACAGTACAACATCAACGTCAACGCTGTCTGCCCGGGTCGATTATGGACTCCGATGTGGCAGGCAATCGCCCAGAACCACAAGGAACTAAATCCCGATCTAGCTGACATGGATCCGCGTGACATCTTCGAGATGCAGATCAAAGGCACGATGCCACTAGGCAGGGAACAAACGCCTGAAGACATCGGCAAAGCCGTCGCCTTCCTTGCATCCGACGACGCGTCCGAAATCACCGGCCAAGCGTTGAATGTCAACGGCGGAGCCATCATGAACTAGAGTGCTGTGCCGCGTACGAGTTGGCTAGCGCGAATTTGGAATTCAGCAGGCAGAAATCCATGGCAGAGATATCAACCACAGTCGAAATTCAGATCGATGTGCCTAGAGATTACGTGTTCGAGTGGGTGATCGAGCCCGGGAACATGATTTACTGGGTGAACGGAGTTCGGCGCGCTGATTGGATCCGACGCCAAGAAGCCGACATTCCACGACCACAGGACACGTGGGAAATGCTCTACGAATATGGCGGCAAAGAGAACGAGATCGTGATGGAAGTCGACGCGTGTGACCCACGTGACGGCACTTTCGAGTTTCACACGATCGAGGGAAACTACCCGATTCGAAGCGAATATCTGTGTCAACCGTCTGGAAATGGCACGCTGTTCCGGATGACGAGGACGGCGTTTTCCGAAAGCGCGTTCACATCGCTGATGTTCAAGTTGACCGGGTTCATCAGCAAACCTATGATGCGGAAGCAGAATCTCGCTGAACTCGTAAAGATGAAGTCGGTCATCGAACTTCAGATACTGGCGATGCGGGGCGGATCGTCCGCCAGAATCACGTAACGAGAGGAATCTCATGAACGACCGAGACCTAATGTTTTTGCCGGCGCACCAACAGCGCCAGATGATTCTCGACAAAGAGATTTCCTCTGTTGAACTTGTAGAAGCTTCGTTCCGCCGCATCGATGAACTCGATTCGCATCTCAACGCATTCGTCACACCTGATGCCGAAGGCGCGCTCGCCGCTGCGGCAGAATGCGACCGCAAGCTGGCGGCTGGCGACGAACCCGGTTCGTTGCATGGCGTACCGGTCTGCGTGAAGGACCTTGAACTTACCGAGGGTTTGCGGACAGCTCTGGGTTGCTCCGCATTCGTCGATTGGGTCCCTGATTTCGACTCCGCAGTGGTCGAACGCCTTCGAACTACAGATGCCGTAATTCTCGGCAAAACCAACACACCCGAATTCGGGAACTCCGCGGAGACGTTCACAGACATTTTCCCAACCGCGAACAACCCATGGGATGTGACGCGACATCCCGGCGGGTCGAGCGGAGGGACATCCGCGGCCATCGCATCGGGGATGTGTTCTTTGGGGACGGGCACCGATGGCGGAGGATCGGTGCGGCTGCCAGCGTCTTTCACGGGCATCTTCGGACACAAGCCGACCCACGGGCGCACACCGCGCTACGGCGGACGGTCCATGCCGTCCTACAACTGCACCAGCACGACTGGTCCGATGTCGCAAGATGTTCGATCTTCGGCGATCATGCACATGGCAATTTCTGGCCACGACCCTAGGGACCCCGGATCACTGAAATCACCGGTACCCGATTGCATCACCGGGTTGGAAGACGGCATCGAAGGTCTCAAGGTCGGGTTCTCGATGGACCTCGGTTACGCCTACGTCAATGACGACGTTGCCCGTGTAACCGAAGAAGCCTTGAAAGGATTGGAAGATGCAGGTGCCTCGGTGGTGAACGCGGATTTGAGTTTCGATCCTGCCCCAGCGACGTATTGGTGGACGATTTGGACCGCTGGGCAAATCGCGATGTACGGACACTTAGCGGAAGACCCGAACGTCCAATTGACCGATTACACGATGGAGATGGTTGAAGCTGGTTACACAGTAACAGGTGCCGACTACGCGTCCGCGTTGCGTCAAGCCGAAGTACACCGTATACAAGTTGGTCAACTCTTCGAAGAATTCGATCTGTTAGTTACGCCGATGACCGCGGTTGAGGCTTGGCCGCATCGTCAAACACCGATGGAAGTTGGTGGGCACAAGCTGGAAGAGGGTATCGCTAACCCGTCTGCGATACCATTCTCCGCTCTCTGGAACATACTTTGGAACCCAGCAGCATCGGTGCCGTGCGGCTTCAGCGACAGTGGGATGCCTTTGGGACTACAGATCATCGGACCCGTTAACGACGATCCAATCGTCTTCCGAGCTGCGCGTGCGTTCGAATTGGCGCGACCTTGGATATCGAAACGACCTGAGGTCTCGTAAATCTTCACAGGGGCTCCTAGGATGAGCGAAAACTATGATGCCATAGTCATCGGTGGCGGCGTCATGGGATGCGCCACGCTTCACTATCTCGCGGACCTCGGTGTCACAGATACCGTACTCCTCGAACGTGACACTCTCGCATCTGGCTCAACTGGTCGTTCCATGACAATCTTGCGGATGCACTACTCAAACCGCGTCACCACTGAGATGGCTTGGTGGAGCAGGGGAGTGATGGCAAACTTCGAAGACCACGTGGGGGCGCCTAGCGGTTATCGACAGAATGACTGGTTGCTCCTGCCCGGACCGGGTAACGAGGAACCTGCCCGCATCAACGTCAAACTTGCTCAATCGGTAGGTGTCGAAACGGATGCACTCAGCATCGACGACGTCTCCCGTTGTTGGCCATACATGCAGTTTGGCGATAGCGAGTGCGTAGTATGGGAAGGCAAAGCTGGTTTTGCCGATTCTCATCTTGTCACGAGCGGTTTCGCCAACTCCGCTCGCAGCCGTGGCGCGACTGTCCGGTTGGGTGTCTCCGTCCGCGAAATCCTTTGCGAACATGGAGCTGCGATCGGTGTCCGGACTGACGAAAGCAACATCTACGCGGATCGGATCGTGTTGACAACTGGCCCGTGGACGAACGTATTGCTTGAGCAGGTGTGCGACCCGTTGCCGATACACACGGTCAGACATCAAGTGATTCGTCTAAAGCAACAAGGGGGATTCGATGAGATAGCGGCGTCATTTCATCCGATCGTCGTCCACATCCCGTCAGGACTCTCGGCCCGGCCTGACACGCCGGGTTACGCATTGATTGGTTATCGTGAAGATCCCGTAGACCGAGACACCTACAACCAAGGTGTCGATACCGAAGTGGCAGCTGAAGGTATGGGTATTCTCACTGATATTATCCCGGCATACGTCGATGCTGCTTGGGCGAGCGGATGGTCAGGACTTTTCACTGTTTCACCCGATTGGAATCCAGTGATCGACCATGTACCGGGATTCGAAAACTTAGTCGTGGGTGCCGGGTTCTCGGGGCACGGCTTCAAAATGTCGCCATCAATCGGCCTTTCTCTCGCCGAGTTGGTTACAGGGACCAAAGAAACCACATTCGACCTCCATCCCCTACGTTTCTCCCGGTTCGCGGAAGGCGATCTTTTGAATTCCGCGTACGGCGGCAACGTGTTCGCCTGATCACCCAACGGTTCCGTAGACGAACCCGCACACGAAACCGAAAATCAGGTGCGCGATCAAAAGCATCATTGCGCTTTGGCGTGAGTAACCGAGCGCGAACGGTCCTGGCGCCTTCATATCGCCGTTCCGTATGCGCGGATGCAGTAACCGGAAATACGTAAGGCTGATACCTGTCAACATCCACAACGGGATTGCGACGACGGTTCCGAATATCCAGCCCACGCCTTCCAGCTCGAACGCGTAGAGCACTGCAGATGTGAATATGCCGTAGCAGATGCCGACGACGAACAAAACACCCCGCCCAATCAACTGCTGCAGGAACGGTTTAGACGTGAATCCAGAACCGATCAGCGTGACAATTCTGACGTGGTCATGCGACGGTCGCGCTACTTCCCAGATCTGCAGGAAAAGTATCGAGGCAATCGTTGCCATCAATCCACCGATTATGGCGATGTCTAGGCTCAATGCGATCTCCAGTTAAGGAGGATGGGTCTACCAGTCGGCTACCGATCCATCCTCAAAGTACGATTCGCCGCCCAGTTCACGGTGGTAACCAGTCGCTTCACCGTCGAAAACCTTCATCGCTTCTGATTCGTCGACCTCTACGCCTAGGCCAGGCGTGTCCCAAAGCTCGATGTGCCCGTCGTTTACCTGCCAACTGTTCTTGATGATTCCATCGCCAAGCGCTTGGTCGACCTGTTCCTGAACCAAGAAATTGGGTACTACCGCATCTACGGTCATACAAGCGGCAAGCGCCAACGGTCCAATCGCGCAGTGCGGCATGATGTGCTGGTAGTACACCTCGGCGTAGTTGGCGATCTTCTTCAACTCTGTGATGCCACCGCAGTGTGCGACATCAGGCTGCAACAGCGAGACGCACTGTTGTTCGATGACTCGCCTGAACTCCCACCGCGAGAGCAGACGTTCGCCAGTCGCGATAGGGAAGGGCACATGATCAGATACCAGCTTCAACGCATCTTCGTTCTCCTGCGGCACTGGCTCTTCGACGAACATTGGACGCATTCCCTTGAGTTCGTTGCATACCTCAATCGCGATCCCCGGAGCCATTTTGCCGTGGAAGTCAAAGCACAACTCCACATCGTCCCCGACCCACTCACGCATCGTGTACGCCATTTCTACAAACTCGTCAATGCGAGATGGCGGCTCGTGCGCCCGCCAAAATCCGGGAGGGCCGGCTTTGTAGGCTGTATAGCCCATGGCGCTCAGCATGTTCAAGCGTTCGCGGGCCTGACTCAACGCTTCATCCGACATATCACGGATGCCCCAGTGAGCATATACGCGAATGCGATCGCGCACGTTGCCGCCCAAAAGCATGTAGCTGGGAACTCCATAGTGTTTCCCCGCAGTGTCCCAAAGAGCCGCATCGATGCCCGCGATCGCCGACATGTTATGTGCACCGCCCCGGAAGAAGGACGAGCGATACATCTGCTGCCAGTGATGCTCGATCCGCAGTGGATCTTTGCCGATCAGATACCCTGAAAACTCCTCGATCGCCGCTGGAACTGAAAGGTGTTTCCCTTCTAGCGTGCTCTCTCCCCAACCCTCTATGCCGGTATCGGTTGTAATCCGGACCAACCGGGTTCGTTGCCGAGGTGAAAACTGATCAACGCGAGTTATCTTCATGTCGCCTTTTCCTTAGCCAAATCATGATCTATCTTTCCGCCCATGCGCTCAGTTGAATTCAACGTGCGCTCACGGTTGAATCGACGCTATCAAGGATACTCTCGCACAAGCGCAGGGTTGCGAGAGAAGTTTTCAGCGTCGCCGCTGGCTCCGGATAGTCCGATCCACTGACGACACTCTCCACAAAGCAACGCGCTTGCGCGACACTGTCGTTCTCGTACTTTTCCGGCACTTCAAGCTCGCTTCGTTCCCCGCCGCGTAGCACCCACCCCTGGTTTACACCTTCGAGGTAGACCGAAACATAGTCGCCATGCAATTCGTATCGCTCCAATCTGCCACCAGCGGTATACGCAGCGGTGAACTGGCAGACAACTTCGTTCTCGAACTCGATCAACGCTGCATGAACGTCTCGATAAGGGCTAGTCGTCCGTTTCACTATCGCGTTGGTTGACGAGACAGCCGCGCCTGCCACATGAGTCACGATGTCGACGGAATGAATCGGTGATTCCAACAGCATCAGGTCGAACATATTAGGCGAAATCCTAGGATCGTCGGTGAACTCGTGGATGTCTTTGTGGAATTCGGCTACGAGCTGTCGCAGTTGTCCCGATGCCCTGATCACGTCGATCGCCGCACGTATCAGCGGATTGAACCGTCGGTTGAATGCGACCATCACCTTGGAACCGCTGCGTTGCGCCGCCTCGCTCAGATGAATCACCCCGGCACTGGACAAAGCGGGTGGTTTTTCGATTAGCACAGCTACACCGCGTTCGATGGCGTCGATCGCAACATCTCCGTTGAGATGAGCGGGTGCTGTCACAATTACTGCGTCCACAGCACTAATTTCGACCATATCCGCAACAGTTGAATGGATTGCGACGCCTTCGAGTTCAGTCATCGCCGCTTCGCGAGCAGTTTCGACCGGATCGGAAACAGCCGCGACCCGCGCCTCCGGGATTTCGCTCACCGCGCGGATGTGACCTCGTCCGCGCCGACCGTAACCAGCTAATCCAATCCTTAACGACATGCATCTTCTCCTGTTGGGCGACAAAACGTCAATGACCGTGAACAGGTCTGACGGATTCGCCACGATGGGAATAGACTTTATCCAAATGCACATCAGCAAGTAAACCGTGTCGACGGAGTTATGCAATGATCGCAACGGCGTTTGATCTAACAACAATGAGCGGCGAAGATGTCCGCATGGCTTCAAGGACTGGAGAATTCGCGCAGCCTACATCAGGAGCCGCGCCGGATATCGTCCAGACGAACGTCGCCATCCTGCCAAAAGACCTCGCGTTCGAGTTCTTGGTCTTCTGTCAACGCAACCCCAAACCATGTCCAGTTATCGAAGTTCTCGAAGCAGGGCAGACCGAAGCGGTTCTTTCAGCGCCAGGGTCTGATATTCGAAGCGATGTTCCGATGTATCGCGTTTATCAGGACGGAGATCTGGTTGATGAGCCCCATGACATCTCCGACCATTGGCGCGACGATTTAGTGACGTTCCTGCTCGGGTGCAGCTTCACATTCGAACACGCACTGATCCGCAACGGCGTCCACCTTCCGTACTACGGCACAGACAAGAACGTGGCGATGTATAAAACGAGTGTCCAGACCGCGCCTGCGGGCCCATTTGGCGGACCGATGGTTGTGACTCATCGTTGGGTGCCGCGCCAGAAAGTCGTGAGGGCGGTGCAAGCCACATCCAGATTCCCAGCCGTTCACGGCGCGCCGGTTCACATCGGGGACCCTGCCGAAATCGGCATCTCGGACCTTTCGAACCCGGATTTTGGCGATGCGTGGGAACCGCAGTCAAGCGACGACGTCTCCATGTTCTGGGCATGTGGTGTGACACCGCAAGCCGTGGCGATGGCTTCGAAGCCTGAACTGATGATCACGCATGCGCCCGGATATATGTTCGTGACTGACATGCACGACGAAGATCTGGCGGTGATGTAGCCGTCCTCCCCCTGCCTAAACTCACTACCTAAAGCGAAAGCCAACTATGTCAAACTCAGACGCGTTTGCAAAGATCGAAGACATCGTTCTGCAAGACGATATGCGGGGCATGACGGCGCTCAAGCCGCACATGCCAGACGGATACATGGAATCGTGTGCGGATTTACTGCTAGACCATCCAGGCACGATCTTCATTGTGACTGGCTTTTACATCATCTCCGCCGAGAAGACGGAGACTGATGGCCCTCCGGGGGCTGTAGCCATCGGCAACGCGTTGACCAAACTCGGAAACGACGTCAAATACGTGACGGATGAGTTCTCCTCCGAAGTCGTCCGAACGATTGCAGAAGGCGAAGTGATCGAGTTTCCGATTACCAATCATTTCGAATCTGCGAACTTCGCAAATCAACTCGTTCAGGAACATTCCCCGTCAGCGCTGGTAGCAATCGAACGCGCTGGCCTGATAGGCGACGGTACCTACAGGAATATGCGTGGCATTGAATTGACGCCGTTTAATGCAAAGATCGACCACCTTTTCGATCAGCATCCGTATTCTGTCGGCATCGGAGATGGTGGAAACGAGATCGGAATGGGAAACCTGCAAAACGTCATCCCTACGATAGAGCACGAGTTTTTGCCTAAGAACCCGTGTGTGACGACCACGACGGAGTTAATAGTTGCCAGTTGCTCGAATTGGGGTGGTTATGGTCTTATTGCGGCAATGTCGCTCAAGCGAGGCGTCAACCTACTGCCCAGCGTGGAAGACGCAAAGCAGATGGTGCGTGAGATCGTCGCTATCGGAGCTGTTGAGGGGATGAGTGGTGAAAACAAAGAGTGGGTGGACGGTCGAGATCTGAAAGCCGACTCCGCTTGCATCCGTGATCTTCACACGCTGTTGGAAGAGCAGGGTATTGATTGAAGCCAAAGACTTTTTGGAGTTACGAGTAGGTGTCCAGTTGCGCCACCAGGCCAGGCACTTCTTCTATATGCACCGCGTAGCTGTGCGGTGAGGTAGGACGGCAATGTCGTCGCAGTTGCGACATGCGAGTGTCGTTGTAATACGGCCCGTCGCAAATCACGAATAAGGCAGTGTCGTTTGTGCTACGAGCGAGGAAGTTTCGCAAGAAATTTTGTTGCTCGTTAAATTGGCTGTCTTGATTCCCGCCCCCTTGAAGAGTGTATTTGTGGCTCGCATAGCAACGGGTCCCGCTTTGCGTGTCCCAAGCAAAATCCAGAGATTTTGATGGAGGGTCGCCCTGAATTTCGGATCGTTTCCTTATTTCTCCGTCGCGATTGATGTGAAGAGCATTTTTACCTGACTGCGGCAACTGTTCAAAGTTTCGCAGTTCAGGAAATGTCATCAGGAACTCTGCCGCAATTCGCTCATGCAGAGATTGCCTGCGTGGTTCTTTGGCGAACCAAGCAGCAAACATCTCATCCTCGCGAATCTTCAGTAGTACGCTTTCAGCGTCGTATCCAAACCGCCAAACGAACCTTTCGATGCGCTCCATTAATCTATCGGAGCGTTCTGCAGCCTCCTCATCAACTTCCCTTAAATTCCGCGCCCACATCTCTTTTTCAATGCCTTCCCAATCGGGAGGTTGAAGAGAATCGTAATCTACATTCACCGTTGGCACTCATCCCCTTCGTCTTGCAGATATATCTGGTGGTTTGAGCTTGGATAGCTCTCGCACAAACCGCAACCAGGCGTGTGGCAGTAAAGCCCATCAATTATTCCGGACATCCGACGTGTGCAAACTCGTATCGCAGTATCGGATTGATCGATGCCGATGAAGTTGCGTCCATGATTATGGGCAGCGGCCAGGGTAGTTCCTGAACCGCAGAAAAAATCCAATACGACGCTATCGGGGTTGGATGAAGCTCCGACGATGATTTCCAGCAACTCTATGTTTTTCTCGGTCGGATAGCTAGCGCGTTGCGGATCCTTGAATGTCCACACGTCTTGCATCTTCACGCCTGATGTGATCGCATCTTCGGCAAAGATGATTTTTCGTGGATTGCCTGTCGAAGACCACTCGATCAATCCGTCGTGGTCAAGTTGCTCAAGGACTGACGGTGGGTAGCGCCAGTGCCTGCCCGACGGAGGCAACTTCCCGCGCCAAGGTTCGCCGGTTGCACCGTTCGTTGTCTCACCGGGAGCGTGCAACGGCGTAGTAGTGTAACGACGACCATCTGGCGCGACCTTGTTGTATCGCGCCATGACAGCATCAATATCCGGTTCTACTCGCGGTTCGTTCCAGATGTAGTCTCTTCCCTTGGTGTAGAAGAGGATCGTATCTTTGATATTCCCAAACCCTCGCCGCTCAAAGTTCTTCGGGTTGCACTTGATGCGGGTTATCTCATTGCGGAAATTCTGTCTGCCGAATATCTCATCCATCAATACCTTGACGTAGTGGCCGATCTTGACATCGGTGTGAATGTAGAACGAACCAAGGTCGCTCAGTGTGTCCCGTGCCGCGATGATGCGCGGTTTCAAGAAATCGAGATATCCGTCGAGCGTGAAGGTGTCGGAGTAAGCCAGCCCCCAGTCTTTTGGAGCGCTCATCGTAGAACCTGCTGATTCACCGACACGAAATTCGTTCGATGTCGCGAACGGCGGGTCAATGTAGATCAGGTCTACCGCCCCAACCAGGTCATGACCAAGGCGTTCCAAAATATCTAGATTATCGCCATGTATCAACGCTCTAATGTCGGTCGAATGGTCCGTTCGAGTAGCGTGGGTTTTAGTCGACGACGTTGTTACGATTTGGGACGCTAAAAATCTCGCGATTATGTCGGCCAATGTCTGTGTAGTCATA
>DAOUJE010000099.1:0-13501 GCA_034423055.1 Dehalococcoidia bacterium
CTGTGAAAGACTGCGGTAGTCGTCCCAGCTCCCGCGCCTCTTGATTCCGTCGTTCTTCCTCCTGCTCTTCCATCCGCTCCCTGCTGGACTCTATGTCCCGCAGCGCGTCTGCCACCGGAATCCAGCGATGATGTGCGCTCTTGAGGTCGGCGAATGCCTGAGCCTCAGCCGCCGTCATGGGTGTCAAAGTCGTGTCGTCCACCGTCTCGCCGAATGCCAGCAGCGCCCGGTCCCAGCGGTCGGTGTGCTCCTTGTATCTCACCCACTCGGGTCTGTTGCGCCACTCCCGCATCTGCGCGATGAATGCGGAGTGGTCATGGCGCGCCCCCCGATACACCGTAACGACGTAGGTCTGCGTCGTCTCTCCGTCCTCCGCGGTCACCACTACGGGAATGATGTTCCCGCCCTTGTTGAGGGCGACCGCGTTGGCAGGGGCGCCGCCTTTCACGGTTGCTGTGGCATCGGGGTCCGTGGTGGTGGGGGTGATGACGACGCTCTCCGTGTCGCTCGGCACATAAACCGTGAAAGAGGTCGCGTCCGTGTCGAAGGGGTCAAAGTCGAGCCAGCCTTCGGAGATGGTCAGGTCGTACAGGCCGGTGTCGTCCTCGGCGGGCGGCTCGTAGTTCACCGTCAGCGTATAGACGGTCTTCATTATCGATGCCGGCATCCGGCCCCCCGCCTTGCCGGAGCGCCACCTGTACACGCCTATCTGAACAGTCTCAGCCACGTCCGGCTGCAAGGTGAAGTAGCGGTCTCTTAATCCCTTCCTTTGTACCCCGTCGCCCCTGCTGTTAGCCAAGATCATGCTTTGACTGGTCTCCCAAGCAGGGGTACGATAACGAGAATTGTTGGTAAGTCGTTCATACTCCTCAAGGTCACCATTTACCACCGCAAAACCCCAGTTCTTGTATCCCCATTCCCATGGCGAGATGAATTTGCCTCGAAACCCCACCTCTTGGTAGGGCACCGTCACCGCATAGCTGTAGTGGTCGGGGCTGAACTCCGGCTCGATGGCGACGCCCCCCGTCATTCCCAGCTCTTCCAAGGAAAGCTTTGTGTCTTCCTCGGGTTGCGCGTCCTCGACGTACGCGAAAAAATACACCAGACTCTTTCGCGATAAGTCCTGCGACGACGCAGGCTCTGACGGTAAAAACAGCCAGCCGGCGGCAAGCAGCAACGCCAGCGCGGACAGAACCGCCGCCGCAAGTCGCAGCCTCGTCTTAGAACCTGAGTCACGGATGAGGGTGGAAAAGATTGCGTCCATATTTGTCTCCTCTCGAAATTTCAGCATTTCTTTCTGGCATTAAGTAGGGGCGGTTCGCGAACCGCCCCTACGGGTGGTTGTCCTGTTGCGGTTTCAGGACGTCGCGTAGGACGCGGCGTAGGCCTTGTGGACCTCGAGCAGCTCGAGTTGGGTGATTCTGCCGGCGTAGAAGTCGTCGAGCGCCTTTCGCATCTCCGACGTGACGATGCGGCCGTCGCCGTCCGCGTCGTACCGGGAGACGACGTCCGAGACCTCCGTGTCCGGTTCGGGCACCGCCGTCGGTTCAGGTGTGGCCGTTGGCGTCGATGTAGCCGTTGGCTCGGGAGCTGGAGTCGGTGTTGGCGTCGGCGTCGCCGAAGGCTCAGGCGTGGCCGTTGGCTCGGGTGTAGCAGTCGGTTCGGGTGCCGGTGTCGATGTGGGCGTCGGTGTAGGCGTGGGGGTAGATGTGGGCGTGGGTAGCGTCTGCCGCTGACCGCCGGCCTCGATCTCCCACAGAGCCTCGGCCACCGGCACCCAGCGCTCGCCCCAGTCCTGATCGGCCAGAGCCTGCGCCTCGGCCGCGGTCATCGCCGTGATCGACGCATCCTCAACCGTCTCGCCGAAGGCCAGCAGCGCCCGGTCCCAGCGTGCGGTGTGCGACTTCCGGTGCCGCCACTGCGGGTCTTCGCGCCACTCGTACATCTGCGCGATGAGCGCAGTGTACTTTGCAACCACCGAAACATCGAATGCGTCGCTCACGCTGCTGCCGTCTGAGTCCTGCACCGTGATCGTTATCGTCGCCGTGCCTTCTGCCACTCCCGTCAAAGTCAGGCTGGATCCGTCGGATGCCACTGAAACCGTGGCTTTCGTTTCATCGGAGGACACGGCGGTAATGGTCAGCGCGTCGCCGTCTGCGTCGCTGAACACCCCGGACAGGGACACCTCTCGTGTCGCTCCGACTTCCAGGCCGGTCAGGTCCGGCAGAGCCGAAGATACCACCGGCGCGCGGTTGGACGTATCCGAATCCTGCGGGTCAGTGTCATCCGTGGAAGGCGGCTGCAGTCGTCCCAGCGTCTGCGCCTCTTGATTCCGTCGTTCTTCCTCCTGCTCTCGTATCCGCTGCCCGCTGCCCTCTATGTCCCGCAGCGCGTCTGCCACCGAAACCCAGCGATGCCATTCGCTGCCCCGGTCGGCGAAGCCCTGAGCCTCAACCGCTGTCAACTTCGTCAGGCTTGTGTCCGCCACCGTCTCTCCAAATGCAAGCAGCGCCCGGTCCCAGCGGTCAGTGTGCGCTTTGTAGCTCACCCACTCGGGTCTGTTGCGCCACTTGTACATCTGCGCGATGAATGCGGAGTAGTCATGGCGCGCCCCCCGATACACCGTAACGACGTAGGTCTGCGTTGTTTCTCCGTCCGTCGCGGTCACCACTACGGGAATGATGTTCCCGCCCTTGTTAAGGGCGACCGCGTTGGCAGGGTCGCTGCCTTTCACGGTTGCTGTGGCATCTGGGTGCAGGGTGGTGGGCGTGATGACGACGCTCTCGGTGTCGCGCGTCACGTACACCGTGTAAGAGGTCGCGTCCCGATCGAAGTCGAGCCAGCCGTCGGAGATGGTCAGGTCGTACAAGCCGGTGTCATCCTCGGCGGGAAGTTCCGGGGTAATCTCCAGCGTATAGACCGTCTTGAATATCGATCCCGGCATCCGATCCCCCGCCGTCCTGCTGGAGCGCCACCTGTACACGCCTATCTCAATCGTCTCGGCCACGCCCGGCCGCAAGATGAAGTAGCGGTCTTTTAATCCCTCCCTTTGTACCCCCCTGCCCCTGCTGTTGGCCAAAATCATGCGTTCTTTGGCACGATAATTAGGGGTACTGTGATGAGAATTGTTGCTAAGTCGTTCATACTCCTCAAGGTCACCTACCACTGCAAAACCCCAGTTCTTATATCCGCTTCCGCCATATGGCGAGATGAATTTGCCTCGAAACCCCACCTCTTGGTAGGGCACCGTCACCGCATAGCTGTAGTGGTCGTGGCTGAACTCCGGATCGATGGTGACGCCCGCCGACAGTTCCAACTCTTCCAAGGAAAGCTTTACGTCGTCTTCGACGTACGCGGAAAAATACAGCAGACTCTTTCGCGATACGTCCTGCGACTGGGCAGGCTCTGACGGCCAAAGCAGCCAGCCGGCGGCAAGCAGCAGCGCCAGCAGCAGGAGCGGGGACAGACGGAACATGGAGGCCCGCATCATACCGGGTCTCCGGAGCTTTTCAGAGGGTGAAAATCGGGGGGGGGGGGGTAAACGGCATGACCGACCTCGGCAGGTAACACGGAACTGATGTCTTATCGGTGGATTTCATCGAAGCATTACCCCCAGCAACTAGTGCTCATCGCGCATGCTCGAGGCTTCACCAGACGCGACGTGTAACGGATAATACCAGTATTTGCCTCGCCACGCTCAGGTCCCCGAAACATCGTCGTTGCGGGTGTGTCTGATGAATAATCACCACTCCGTCCGGGACAACTTTTTGAACTTGTTCAAAAAACAATCTTGCTACGAATCTGCTACCGCAGTAGCATTTTGTAGCAAAAACAAGCAGAAACAAGCAAGATGTAGCAACAACAAGCAGAATCGTAGCAACACAACGCCTCAAAAACACACCCCACCCCAAAACCAAAAAACTCCCCCGACGACGATACGCCGGGGGAGTATGCCAATCGTATCCTGGCAGCGAGTTGACTACGAACCGAGCCATCAAAACACACGCTCTTATGGTGCGGTCAGCGTCGTTCTCGGTTTGACGGAAACGCACCAACCGCAAAATAGGCGACTACGGGTTTCGCCTCTAGATAGTGGATCGGGACATCCAACTCGAACACCTCCGTTACCGTCTCGGCGGAAATCACTTCAGCTGGCAACCCATCTGCAACTATCGCGCCGTCCTTCATTGCCACTACGCGATCTGCATGGTAAGCGGCAAAGTTGATGTCGTGTAGGACAATCATCACGGTTTTACCCAACTCGGTCGCCATTCGCCGAATCAACAGCATCGTCTGTGATGCATGCCGCATGTCAAGATTATTCAGTGGCTCGTCAAGCAACATGTAGTCGGTGTCCTGGCATATCGTCATCGAAACAAATGCACGTTGACGTTGACCGCCTGAGAGTTGGTTGATCGGCCGATCGGCGAATTCCTCGAGTTCCATGAACTCGATCGCCCGCCATACGTGCTCTCTGTCTTCAGCGGTCAGACGACCACCCGTATAGGGGAAACGCCCAAATTCCACCAACTCGCGCACTGTCAATCGAACGGCTACTTGATTCTCCTGGCGCAGAATCGATAGTCGTTGAGCCAGTTCTGTGCCAGCTGTATCGGACACTTTCAATCCGTCAACTCGAACCTCCCCTTCATCGGCGCGCAACAACCTGCCGATTATCGAAAGCAACGTCGACTTCCCTGCTCCGTTGGGCCCAACCAGGGCTGTCACTCCTCCGCGTGGGATTGTGATAGACACGCGGTCCACCACCGTTGTGGGACCGTAGCGTTTGGTTACATCCAAAACCTCGATCAACGTCGTCCCTCCCTCAAGATAAGCAGGATGAAGTAGATACCGCCGACGAAACTCACAATCACGCTGAGACGGGTTTGAGATTCGAAGACCTCTTGCAGTATGAACTGTCCGCCAACAAGGGCGATTATGGCGACTAGACCTGCCGCCGGCAAGGTGTAACGATGGCGGAATGTGCCTGTGAACTGATATGCCAAATTCGAGACAAGTAGCCCAAGAAACGCTACCGGTCCAACCAGCGCGGTAGCAGCCGAGACAAGGATCGCAATCGCCACGAGGCATCGACGGACCACACTGTGATAGTCAATTCCGAGGCTAACCGAGTGTTCCCGGCCGAGAGCGATCACGTCTAGCCGATTCAACAGACTGCTCGTGTAGGCTATCGTCGCCAACGTGACGACTGAGGCCACCAAAAGCAAGTCCCTGTTGACCGTGCTGAAGTTAGCGAACAGAAGATCTTGAAGTGTCATGAATTCGTTCGGATCAATCAGTCTTGTCAACAGCGATGTCGCGCTGGCGAAGATCGTACCGATAATGATTCCCGCTAAGACAAGCATGAAGAGGTCTCTGTTTTCTCGTCCGAAAAGCAATCGGTAAAGCAGAGACGCCATGCTCAACATCAGCAAGACTTCCAATCCGAACCGGATGCGAGGATCGATCGAAAGGAACGCACTCGATCCCAGCAGAAACACCGCCACGGTTTGGATGAGAACATACAGAGAGTCGAACCCCATCAAGCTGGGAGTGAGAATTCGATTGTGCGTGGTCGTGTGAAACAGCACCGAGGAGTAGGCGATCGCCACGCCTACGATCACCATGCCAATTACCTTTCTCGCCCGGAGTTCCAATGCGAAGGACAATGAGCCTTTGAGGTCGTAGGTCATGAAAAGGGCTACCGCAAGTGCCGCTATGACCACTAACACCAATAGCGCCAATTCCGCACGTCGGCGTACGGTGAACGACGGCATCCGCCTCGGAATTGCTTCAATCATGTCCCTATCTGACGTGAGAGCGATTCCGCAAGACGAATATTAAGAAGATCAAGCCGCCACCAACACCGACCACAGTCCCGATTGGTATTTCGTATGGAAATCGGATGGTTCGGCTAAGGATGTCACACACCAGCACGAAGAATGCACCGCCGATCGCTGTCGCCGGCAGTACTCGGCGCAGGTTGTCTCCCATCGTCATCGTCACTAGGTTTGGCACTACCAATCCAAGGAAGGGTATCGCTCCCACAACCACAACTACGACGGCGGTCGCTGTTGCGGCAATTGCCATCCCGAAATAGAGGACACGCTCGTAATGCAAACCCAAGTTCACCGCGGTGTCGCGACCCATACCTGCCAAGGTAAATCGGTTCGCGTATAGGTAAGCCACGACAATCAGAGAACCCACGATGTAGAGCAACTCGTACCGCCCCCGCAGAATGCCAGAGAAGTCGCCGTTAGTCCATGCGCTTAATGATTGAAGAAGGTCGTATTGGAATGCCAGATACGTTGCTAGTGCCTGAATCACCCCGCCTAGCATGATGCCGATCAAGGGCACCACAACTATATCGGCGTACCGGACCCGTTGTACCAATGCCAGAAACAGGATTGTGCCGCCGAGGGCAAATACGACGGCAATCGACATTTTGATGAAGATGGATGCTCCGGCGAACCAAATCGTAGCCAAAAGAAGACCCAAACTAGCCGCATCCACAGTCCCTGCCGTCGTCGGCGCAACGAATCGGTTGCGAACGAGACTCTGCATGATGAGCCCAACGACACCCATGGCCGATCCGGACAGAATGATCGCTGCTAATCTCGGGATCCTGCTCTCCACAAACGGCATCATCTTCTCAGAATCGCGTTGAAGAACGTCCTTCAATCCGATTTCGCTGACGCCTACGAAAAGCGAAATGAAAGAAACGATCCCTAGAACCACCAAGGCAAGCCCGACCAACAAGTATTCCTTCCACAACGAAGGGATGTTAGTAACGGATTTCAATCCGAATGCCAAGTGGTCTAGGGATCGTTCAGGAGGTTTAGACGATGCTTAGAATCCAGAAGCGACGTCGTCGATTATCTGGAAGAACGACGGCAACGAACCTGCTGAGATGTACCACGCAAAGTTGTTGACGTACACCACTCGGTCGTTCTGCCAAGCCGGTGTCTGGGCAACCAGCTCGTTGTCAAGGATCTGCTTGGCAACTTCACCCTCGCCTCCGATCGCCGCGGCGCGGTCGACGACGAACATCACCTCTGGCTCCTTCTCAAGGATGTACTCGAACGACACCGCATCGCCATGGGTCGCCTCCCGTTCTAGACCGTCGTCTGCTACTTCGTATCCGAACAGATCGTGTACGAATCCGAAACGCGATCCCTTGCCGAAAGCCGTGACCTCAGCTCCAGTTGTCATCACTATCAGCGTCTTGCCAGCATCGGACGACTGAGATGTCACCTCCGCGATGGCCGCGTCGAGTTCTGCGAGACGTTCCTCGACCTTATCTTCTACGCCGAATATCTTGCCCATTGAACGGTGAGTCTCCCGGAAATGGTTCAGGTAATTTCCAACCCACCAGTCAACCGTGAGATCAACCGTCGGAGCGATCCGCGACATCTCCGGGTAAATCCTCGAAGAACGACTCGCCACGATGATCAGGTCCGGCTCCATCGCGTTGATCGCCTCGTAATCCGGTTCCCATACTGAGCCCACGGGCTCGTAGTTGGGGTTGTTCACAATTGCTTCCCACTCATCGGGGATCGGTGTGCCGAGTCCGCCAACAGCATCGACCTCTATGCCCAGATCGTGCAACGATAGCAACACGCCTAGGTCAAACACCACCACCGTTTCCGGGTTAACCGGTACGGTGTCGGTACCGGAGTAATGGGTGATCGTTACGTGTGACGGCGGGGCTGTTGCGGTTGCCGCGGTGTCTGCTGCGGTCTGAGCTTTTTCAGCTGCCATAGCGGCCGCTTCACCAGCTTGTTCTGCCGCTTCACCCGCCTTCTGGGCCGCCTCCATCGCTGATTCCGCCGAGCCTGCTGCTTTTTCTGCCGCGACCTGGGCCGCCTGGGCTGCCACAGCCGAGGTGTCATCCTGTGCCGCCAAACCAGCTTGTTCCGCCGCTGATGCCGCCGTCTCTGCGGCACTGGCAGCATCCTATGCCGCATCCGCGGCTCTTTCCGCGGCACTCTTTGCTTCGTTGATCGCGGCCAGAGTTGCGCCATCATCGTCTGATGAACCACATGCTATGGCCAGAAGTGAAATCACACAGGCAGCCATGAGTGCGATACCGAATCGCGATACGGCAATTCTGTGCGACTGTGTTGGGTTTTTCACGGGCTTTTTCTCCTTAGCTCCAATGATTATTACCTGAATAGTCAGGAATTTATAATACATTATCTAATTGGTAATGTTTAGGAGCGGCGCCAATGCCTCTCGAGGCGGTGAATAGCGCGCTCAGGACAGAACTTCAACTCAGGTTGGAAATATCCGAACCGTACCTACAGCGGTAACCGGCAAATGCTCCGGGAGAAACGAAGGGGAAAAGTAATACATGACAGATCAGCGTCACAGAATGCCCCACCGACTACCGCCCAGGCGTTGGGTTCACATCACGGGAATTGATTGGCTTACACCGCAGGTCGCCAGTCTCCGACTCCAGGGACCTGAACTAGAGGGATTCGAGATCGAAGGACCGGGTGCACACGTGAAATTGATCCTTCCATCTCCAGGCGAGACTGAAATAGCGCAACCGCTTCGCTATGAGGGCAGGCGGCCCGTATTCGAAGACGGAGTCATCCCGCCATTTCTGCGGACTTACACCCCGCTAAGATTCAACCGTGAGCGCCTCGAACTTGAGGTAGAAATGTTGATGCATGGCGATTCCCCGGCATCTAATTGGTTGCGCGGCGCGCAATCTGGTCAGCGCATCATCGTTGCCGGTCCGCGCGGAGGATGGAACCCACCTGATGACGGGAATTGGTACCTGGTCGCCGCCGATGACACGGGAATACCGGCCGCTGCCCAAGTCTTATCGGCGATTCCTGACAAGACTCGAGTAGCGTTGTTCGAAGTCGGCGACAAATCCGAGCGCCGATCACTCCCGGGCATACCCGACCATTTACCGCAGTGGCTTTACCGAGGACCAAGAATACAGTCGGTAGGCTCAGAGCTAGAAAAAGCGCTCCGTTCGATCGAAGTGCCAAATGGCAAGGGCTACGTTTGGATCGCCTTGGAAGCCGGGGCGATGCGGAGGATTAGACGCTACCTCCTTGAGGAACTTACTCTGCCCGTCTCGCAGATTGTGACCCGTGGATATTGGAAACTGGGCAACCCGGATCATCCTGACGGAGATTACGGGCAGGATTCATAAAGCAATTGGACGTGTCACCGCCCTGCACTCGAAGTTTTTCAGTCAACTAAAACCGGCAACTACTCACAGCTTGATGATCGATTGGAAGACAGTTCTTCCGGTAGTAGGCTGGGGTTCGCCGCCAAGAGCCAAAACCAAAAAAACTCCCCCGACATTATGCCGGGGGAGTAAGCCAATCGTATCTTGGCGGCGAGTTGCCTACGAACCGAGCGCCGCGACGATGCGTCCGGCGTTCATCGGGGTCTCCCGCAACCGGATGCCGACGGCGTCCTTGATGGCGTTGCCAACAGCCGGGACCGGAGGAACGATCGGGACTTCGCCGACGCCCCGGACGCCGTATGGGTGGACCGGGTTCGGAACTTCCACGATGACCGTCTCGATGTTCGGGAGGTCGAGCGAGGTCGGCATACGGTAGTCGAGGTATGAGGAGTTCGACATCACGCCGTCATCGCTCATGTAGTACTCCTCGTTCAACGCCCAGCCGATGCCTTGCGCTGCTCCGCCTTGCATCTGACCTTCGACGTACGACGGATGAATCGCACGGCCAGCGTCTTGCACGATCGTGTAGCGGACAACATCGGTCTTGCCGGTTTCGGGATCAACCTCGAGGTCGCAGATATGCGTGCCATATGCTCCGCCGGCCGCTTCGAGATCGACGCTGCCGGTCGATGTCACCGGTCCGCCAGTGTCGTCCAGCTTGCCAGCGAGGTCCTTGAAACCGATGCTCAATTCGGAGTCGGATTTCGACGAGAAGACGCCGTCTTCGAACTGCACGTCATCTTCGTCGATGCTCCAGAGCCTCGATGCCCGCACCTTGAGCTTGTCGATCATCTCGATGGCGGCGTTGTATGCCGCGTAGCCGGTCGCGTAGGTGACGCGGCTGCCGCCGGTGACTGCTGTGAAGCCCACGGTATCGGTATCGACGACTGTCGGGTTCACGTCCTCCGCTGAAATTCCGAGAGTCTCTGCTGCTTGCATCGCGATCGATGCACGGGTGCCGCCGATGTCGGTCGAACCCTCGACCAGCTCGACGGTGCCGTCGTTGTTCAACGAGAGGTTAACGGATGACTGCAAACCGACGTTGAACCAGTAGCCGCTGGCGAAACCGCGCCCTCGCACTCGACCCGGCGAAGCCTCGCCGATTTCGGAGTTCCAGTGGTCAGTCTCCTTGGCGGCGTCCAACACCTCTTCCATGCCGATGCGCGGGAAGATCGGACCGTCGCCCCGGCGAGTGCCTTCTTTGGCGGCGTTGTCACGTCGGAACTGCCACTTGTCGAAACCGGCCTGCTCGCAAAGATCGTCGATCAACGTCTCGATCGCGAACGCTACTTGTGGCGAGCCAGGTGCACGGTACGCCGCGACCTTGGGCTTGTTAACCAGAACGTCGTAGCCAACAATTCGCATGTTCGGGATGTTGTAGCAGGCGTAGATGCACATGCCGGACGCGCCGACTAGCGAGCCGGGGTACCCGCCCGCTTCCATGCGAAGCACGGAGTCGGCCGCTACTAGCTTGCCGTCCTTGGTTGCGCCAAGCTTCAAGGTGATCTTGCCGCCCGCTGCCGGACCGCTACCCTCAAACACGGAGCGTCGCTCCATGATGATCTTGACCGGCACGTTGCCCGCCTTCTTCGACAAAGCGGCCGCTACCGGCTCTAGGTATATCGGGATCTTGCCGCCGAAACCGCCGCCGATCTCCAGCGGGGTCACGCGGATCTTCGACTCGTCCATCTGCATGACAGCGGCAACTTGCTGCCTGACAGTGAACGCGCCCTGGGTGCTAGTCCAGATTTTCATCCGGCCGTCCTCGTCCCACACCACGGTCGCGTTGTGCGGCTCGATGTAGCCTTGGTGCACCATCTGCAATCCGAACTCGCCCTCGATGACGTGATCGGCTTCCGCGAGCGCGGCATCAGGATCGCCGAACTCGTGGGTGAACTCCTTGACGTGGTTCGCGTGTCCGCTATCCTCCGCGCCCGGCGAACCTACGAACTCGTCGAGAATGGCAGGCATGTCCGAGTCGATGGTGTCGTCGACGTTCGTCGCGGAACGCAAGACTTCGTATTCGACCTTGATGGCGCGTGCGGCCTCTTCAGCGGTGTAGCGGTCTACCGCGGCGACGCCTGCTAGGGCGTGCCCGGCGTAGAGCGCCTTGTCGCTGGCGAGGATGTTGTCGACGGCCCACTTGAGATTCGTGGCTCCTTCGCCGAGGTCGACCATCTTGTTTTCGGCGGGCGGCAGGTCTGCGTTGGTGACCACTGCGTGAACGCCGTCCATCGCCTCGGCAGCGGACGTGTCTATCGACTTGATGCGAGCGTGGGCGTGCGGACTTCGCAGTACCGCGCCCCAGATCATGCTCGGCAGCTTGATGTCGGCTCCGTAGATCGCTCGTCCAGTCACCTTGTCGAGACCGTCGTGGCGGATCGGGCGGGTGCCGATTACCTTGTATTCGCTCTTGGGTTCAAATGTTGCAACCATGGTCGGATCCCCTTACATGTGTTGATGATCGCCTTAGTTTGTGTCGCTCGTGAATCGGCTTTTACGACATCTCGGCAGATGCCTTCTGCACTGCGCGCACGATCTTGTCGTAGCCGGTACAGCGGCATAGGTTGCCAGCCAGCCAATGGCGGATGCGGTGTTCGTCCGGTGCCGGCTCATTGTCGAGCAAGCCCTTGGCGGCTACCAAGAAGCCCGGCGTGCAGATGCCGCACTGAAGCGCGGCCTCTTCCAAGAACGCCTGCTGCAACGGATGCAAGCCTTCGGGCGTGGCCATTCCTTCGACGGTCTCGACGGACTTGCCGTCGATTTCGGCGCCGAGGACCAAGCAGGAGTCGACGATACGACCGTCGAGAGTGACGGTGCATGCGCCACAGTTGCCGTCCAAGCAACCCTCCTTGGTGCCGGTGAGTCCGACAATCTCACGGAGTGTGTCGAGCAGGCTCATGTACGGCGGCACGAGGAACTCGTGCGGGCTGCCGTTGATGGTAGTACGGACGTGTACCCGAGCTGGTCCAGGAGTAATTTGAGTTGTCATCTATTTTCAGCCTCTCGCTCGTTCTACTGATTTGTTGATCATTCGTCGGGTCAAGACCGCCGAAAGGTGCTTGCGTTGCGCGACAGTTCCGCGCATGTCGGCGATCGGGGACGCAGCATCCGCAGCCGCTTGCGCCGCGGCTTCGATAACGTCGTCGGTGACCGCGTTGCCGACCAGTGCGTCGGCGGCAGCCGGAACCAGCAACGGAACCGGAGCTACCGCAGCCAAGGCGACGCGTGCCGCCTCGAACGTGTTGCCGTCGTCGCTGAGTTTTACAGATACGCCAGCGCCCGCAACTGCGATGTCCATCTCGTTGCGCGGGATGAAGCGCTCGTATGCGGCGCCGAAGTTGTCGCCCGGTGCCGGAAGCACGATGCTCACCAGAATCTCCCCGCGTCCGAGGACGTTGGAGCCAGGTCCGGTGCAGAAATCTTCGACGGCAACATCGCGATGGTCGTCATCGCCGCCGGGTCCTGCGATGTGGCAGACCGCGTTGTATGCGATCAACGGGCAGATGCCGTCCGCACTCGGTGAGGCGTTGCAGAGGTTGCCGCCCAACGCCGCTCGGGACTGGATCTGGATGCCGCCGATCATCTCCACCGCGTCGATGATGCCAGGGAAACTGTCCCTGATCTTTTGGTCTTCGTAGATCTGGTAGCACGGAGTTGCAGCGCCGATTGACACGCTGCCATCCGGGTAGTGACTGATCTGAGTCAGCTCAGGGATGTTCTTGACATCGACGATCGCGTCGAGGTCCCATCTGTTAGCCCGCGCCTGTACCAGTACGTCCGTCCCACCAGCGATTGGGCGCGCCCGGTCGCCGTGCTTGTCTAGCACTGCTACCGCGTCGCTGATCGTTGTGGGCGCCTCATATGCAAAGGGATGCAAAAGCCCGCTCCTTTTCCCTGTTGGTTTGTCAGCCCATTCCGTCGAGTCGTGAACTCAGACGGACAAATGCCGATTTTCTCGCATATGAGTTTAAGCGAGATTACACCCAACTGCAAAACGGTTTGAGAAAGTCGTGGCTCTTTCCGTCATTCCCGCCGCCCATCCGCCGTCATTCCCGCGCAGGCGGGAATCTAGGGAAGGCAAATCCCGCCGCTGCTATTCATGCCATAGCCACCCCTGCCCATACTCCCCCCTGGATTCCCGCCTGCGCGGGAATGAAGTGTTGCGGCGATGGCTGCGATTAGGATTGAGGTGGCCGGAGGTCGCCTGACAAGCGTAATCAGGTCGCAGTTAGGCTTAAATACACCTGCGATCCCCCTCCGGCCTCTTGAGATGATGAGTTTTCCTTT
>DAOUJE010000100.1:0-17257 GCA_034423055.1 Dehalococcoidia bacterium
CGTTGTAGCTGTAGGGCTCGGATGCGGAGAGGTAACTGCTGGCTCCGACGAAACCATAGCAAGCCAGACGGTCATCCCAAGCCGTGGGGGACGCTCCAAACCTTTCCCCTCTCCCCTCCCTGGGAGAGGGTCAGGGTGAGGGGGAACAACCCCCGCGCAACCGCCGAACCAAAGATAGTACCGCGCAGGCGGGAACCCGGAGGGGAGGCACGCGGGCAGGAGCAGGTTTCCACACTTGACCTCTCGCACGGGGATGCCCGTTCAAGGTCCGGGCGAACGGTCTATCTACCCGGCAAACGTCTTTCCGGAGCGCTGGGCGGGAGAGGCTACAGGACTAGCGAGAGGAACAATCGAGCGATGACGGGGGAGCAACCCGGAGGGCCGACGGTCTGGCGACGTCGGCGGTGCTGGAATATTGACTAACTTACAACCCAACTTTCGCACGCGACCCCAAGACGCAGCGATCCTTCGACAACCACCCGTCGAACAAAAATCCCCCCCAAAGGGAGAATTAAACGCGTCCATCTGTCATCCATGTCATTCCGAGCCCCTCGCGCTGTCATTCCGAGCGTAGCGAGGAATCTCTCCTCCCTCCCCTTTTTGCGTCAGCAAAAGGGGGACGCGACGAGCGCAGCGAGACGCAGGGGGTTCATACCGTCATTACCGCGCACGCGGGAATCGATTTATTCTGTTTGATGCTGAACGCGAATAATAATCCCTAGACAAGCCATGCCCGCTGACAACTCCCCGAAACGTCCCAACATCATTCTCATCCTCGCCGACGACATGGGTTACTCCGACCTCGGTTGCTATGGAGGTGAGATATCGACGCCGAATCTCGATCGGTTGGCAGAAGGGGGAATGCGCTTCTCGCAGATGTACAACACCGCGCGATGCTGCCCGTCGCGTGCGTCGCTATTGACAGGGTTGAATCCACACCAGACGGGCGTAGGTCACATGGGCAACAACATCGAGGGAGAGCCGTCGTATCAGGGGTATCTCAACAACCGATGCGTCACGATTGCCGAGGTATTGCGTGACGCCGGATACCGCACAGGTATCTCCGGCAAGTGGCATTGCGGATCAGACCCCGAGCGCGCGGACGAGGGACATCCGCAGTTGCAACGTGGCTTCGAGCAGATGTTTTGGTTCGAGGGCGGCAACGGTTACTTCAATCACTCCCGTTTCTTCATCGACCGTACCGCCGTTGAAGCCTCTGGCACCGACTATCTCACCGACATGATCACCAACCATGCGGTGAGGATGGTCGACGATGTGCAAAACGATGATCGACCGTTCTTCCTGCATGTTGCGTATACGTCACCACATTGGCCTTTGCAAGCGCTCGAAGAAAACATCGAGAACTACCGCGGCAAATACTCAGACGGTTGGGATGTGACGCGCACGGCGCGCCACGAACGACTCAAAGCTATGGGTGTGCTCGAAGAGAAGTGGGACATCGCGCCTCGCGATCTAACAGTCGAGGCATGGGCAGACGCCGCGCACAAAGAATGGGAAGACATGCGCATGGCAGTGTATTCGGCGCAGGTAGAGCGCATGGATCAGGGCATAGGCGAGATCTGCGATGCGTTGAAATCGAACGATGTTGAGCGCGATACCGTTGTCATCTTCTTGTCGGACAACGGGGGATGCGCTGAGTTCCTGTGCGAAGATCGCGACAATATGGACGAGTCGCGCGTTGTGCCTCTCACCCGCGACGGCCGGCAAGTTAAGGTCGGTAACTCGCCCGATATCGTCCCTGGCGGCGACGATACGTACATGAGCTACGACACGCAGTGGGCGAATGTGAGCAATACGCCGTTCAAGCGGTTCAAGCGATGGACTCATGAAGGCGGCATCGCAACGCCGTTGATCGTCAACTGGCCTGCAGGAATATCTGAAAAAGGTCGCGCCGGCGCCATCTCGCACACTCCGATCCAGCTGATGGACCTCAACGCGCTATGTATCGATCTCGGTGGCGGAACGTATCCAATAGAGTTCCGTGGTTACGAAATCACTCCTCACGAAGGCGAGAGTTTCCGCGAAGTCCTAGAAGGCAACGACAACTGGGCAAAGCAACGTCCGTTGGCATGGGAGCACGAGGGCAACCAAGCGATCCGCGTAGGCGACTGGAAACTGGTGCGCGAACACGGCAAGCCTTGGGAACTCTACAACTTGGAGCAGGATCGAACCGAGCTGAACGACCTTGCGGACGGCGATGCGGACCGCGTCGCAGAGATGTCGTCGCGTTACTCAGAGTGGGCGCAGCGATCCGGCGCTGTTGATTGGCCTCCGGGCCCTCGCGGGAGTTGGCTGTTCCCCGGGTTGAACGCTGACGGCAGTTTCCGAATGCGCGGTCACGGACATATCATTCCTCGCGGGTTCACTCGTACAGCAGCAAACGCCCGCGAATGAAGTGCAAGTTTCAAAGGATTGATCAATAAAGGAGGATCTGAACGAGATGGGAGGATCTCAAAAGATCGCTGAGCGAGTGGTCGGTAGCCCACTGTTCGAGTATTTCATCATCGCGCTGATTCTGGCCAGTGGTGCGATTCTCGGCCTTAGGACCGTTCCCGAGATCGCCGACCAATTCGGTGAATTGATGACGTGGGGCAACCGAGTCATCTTGGCAATCTTCATCGTCGAAGCTGCTCTCAAGATGCTCGCATTGGCACCCAAACCCCAACGCTACTTTAAGGACGGTTGGAACATTTTCGACTTCTCTATCATCGTGTTTTCTCTCGTTCCGGCAACCGGCGCGTTCGCTATGATCGCTCGCCTCGGACGTCTGCTCCGCGTGTTGCGACTTATCTCGACAATCGAGGATTTGAGGCTGATCGTCGCCGCGTTGGTTAAGTCGATACCCAACGTCGGACACATATTGATGCTGATGAGCATCATCGTCTACATCTACGCGATCGTCGGTTTTCAACTCTTCCACGAGCACGACCCGGAAAACTGGGGAAATATCGGGATCGCGGTTCTGACACTGTTCGAGATCATCACCCTTGAAGGATGGATTGATGTCAACGCTAAAGCGATGGAGTTGAACTCGTTCGCATGGATCTACTTTGTGAGTTTCGTGATCGTAGGCACGTTCGTCGTCGTCAATCTCTTCATCGCGGTCGTCATCAACAACCTCGATCGCGCCAAGGAAGAGGCGCTCAAAGAGTTGCAGCCTCCAGTGTCGCGTGAAGAGCTGTTGCAAGAACTACGTGCGACTCAGGACAGTCTGCGGAGATTGGAAACGAGAATCACGGATTATCCGGAGGATCGAACTAGCGGCAGTTGAGGTGCCTACTTCCGCTTATCAATCTGCATCATCGCGTTATTGATGAAGATCGGGATAAGATTGAGCCATGACGACTGCTGAAAGGTATAGCACCGCCGCTCGCCAGCTTTATGACCAAGCCTTGGTTGAGTTAGAGGCCGGCGATCTACGCCAGGCATCCGAGAAGTTCTGGGGTGCAGCAGCTCAGGCGATGAAGGCGTTGGCTGAACGATCTGGTAGGCCACACGGTTCGCATTCCCACTTCTACAGACTTATCAAAGATGTAGTAGAGCAAACCGAAGACGATAGGTTCGATGTTTGGTTCAGTTGTGCGAATCACCTGCACGGCAACTTTTATGAGGATCGGATGCTTGATCCTAGTATCCGCGTGAACGCTGACCGTGTTCTCCGACTGATCGATGAGCTAGAAGATGTTCAGCTTGAACCTGACAATTAGTCAGCACTAAAGATGCCCGGCTACGTTGAACCGACCATTGGCGAGCGCTTGATTTCGGCTCAAACTTTATGTCGCCAGGGTTACAGGGAGTTGAACGAGGGGCATCTGCAATTGGCCTCCGAGACCTTTTGGCGTGCTGCCAAGAAAGCACTCAAAGCTGAAGCGCGTCGCCGCGGATGGGACCACGAATCATTTTCCCATCTGTTTCACATCACACACCGGCTTACACAAGAGACCGACGATCAACGATGGTTGAATTGGTTCGAACGCGTCACAGAGCTACGCACCGATAGCATCAACCAAACCATGAAATCGTCTGAGATCAGGGAATGCGGACACTCAGTAGACCTATTAGTGCGCACCATTTTGAACATGAAACGGTCCGATGATGCGCTTTCGCCTGGCGCCTGGCTCAACATCGAGATGCCGGAAGACTTCAGAAAAGAGGCGTTCGACAGATTGCTAGCCGGCGACTTAGCCGCTGCAAGCGAATCTTATTGGTCTGCCGTCTACTTGGCTTGCCGAGAACTCGCCGAACGACTCGGATGGGATCCCTCGTCTTTTCCGAATCATTGGAAATTCATGACCGATTTGGAGATGGAGTTCAAGGGCGATGACCGCGTCCGCAACGGACTGGCCAAAGCACAATTCATGCATAACGGTGCCGTCGAGGGATGGTATAGCGAATCCGCCATTAGGGAACACGATGAAGTCGTTCGAGATCTTATAGAACGGCTGGAAAAGTTGCCCTGAAACTTCATTGATCCCGCAGCGGCGGCGGCCCCTTTACAAACTCGCCACCAGATCCATCTTCCGGCGCGTAACCGAGTTCTGCTTTTGCACGGCTGATGTCGAAGATCTTCCACAGGTTGTCCGATGTGGCGTAGTAGATGCCGTATCGAAGGTCTTCAGGGGCGTCGATGCATAGGCGAACGATCTGGGCGGTGTCGCGGTGACTTAGCCATAGCGAGAGGGCAAACGGATCAAACGTCGGGTCGTCGGTCGAAATCACCCAACCAATGCGGAGGTGGATCGACGAGACACCGTGATAGTCGTTGTAGTAGCTGCCGATGGCTTCGCCGAACGCCTTCGAGACGCCGTAAAACCCGTCGGGGCGAATCATGGTGTCTTCATCGACGAGTGAGTATTTGCCAGCTTCGAGTTTGTCGAACTGCCCGGTGCCTACAAGGCTCCACGGCTCGTCGAGATAGTTCCCGCCGGTGGCGTGGTTTGACGAGGCGAAGATTACACGCTTGACGCCTTCACGTCGGGAAGCTTCGAAAACGTTGTAGGTGCCAACGAGGTTGTTCGGCAGAACCGAATCCCATTCCGCATAGGCCGACCGGTCCGCAGCGAGATGGACGACGGTGTCGACACCAGCGAACGCGGGTTGCATAGCGTCTAGGTCGTCTAGCGATGCCACGTGTGAAGGAACACCGTTCGCTTCCTTCAAATCGAGGGATAAAAGATCGTAGCGGTTTCCGAGCCTGTCGATGAGGATGCCGCCTATTAAGCCCGCTCCTCCGGTGATCAGGACTTTCTTCTTGCCATTGCCGTCAGCCATCGATTTCGCCTTCCGAACTCATTCTTGTCAGCGGCCCCTTGCCGCAACTTATATGAAGGATAAATCGGCTGAAGGGAACTTATCTCGGTCATCCAACGTCTAGATAATAGTGAGTAACAAGCCAAAGGAAAAATCATGTCCTCGCTACGCATAGCAATCGTCATCGCATTGGCGACCACCCTCGCATTCGCTATCGCCTGCAGTGGAGCCGGCGAGTCCCTTGACTATGGATACCAAGGTGAACCAGGCGCTCCTGGTGCTCGTGCCGCGCGAGGCGATTCAGAGGCTCAATTCGCCGTCGCAACCGTCTTAGTAGAGAAGGTCGTGGAAGTTGCTGTCGAAAAAGAGATGATGGAGTCAGCAGATGCCATGATGATGGCTCCTGCCGCTCCTGCCGCCGCTCCCACAGTCGCGCCAATGGCGATGGAGATGTCAGAGTCCGAATCCGCCCAGAACGTCGACATCTCTTTTCAACCGCAAAACCGCATCATCGTGCGCAACGCCGATATGAGCGTCGAATCCAACGACCCTATCGCAACCATCGACGATATCGGTGACCTTGCTGTTGGGCGCGGCGGCTGGGTGGTCAACAGCAACACTAGCGACCACGGCTTCTACAACATCACCATCCGAATCCCTGCAGAAACGTTGGATGCCGTCATCGAACAGATCACGGCCAACGTCGCCAAGGTCATCTCCGTAAACTCCGACAGCACTGATTTCACCGAGGAATACATCGACCTCGGTGCCCGTCGCTCCACCGTCCAAGAAACCGTCGACGCGCTCACCGAACTGCTCAGAAACGAAAACTATGACAGCGTCCAAGAGCTCCTCGAAGTCCAACGTGAGATAACCAACTGGCAAGCTGAACTCGAACGCATCGACGGCCGCCTCGCCTTCATCAGCGAATCCGCCGCATATTCAAGACTTTCCGTGACCGTCAACCGATCACCTATACCGATGCAAGTCGATGTCGGAGAAGACGTTCATGTTGGCATCGGCGTCGGGCGAAAATACACGGCGCGCTTCTTCCCGCCCGAAGGCTACGACCAGTTCGAGATCGTCTGGGACTTTGGTGATGGATCCGGCCCGCAAACAGTCTATTCCGGGTTACGCACACAAGGCGAAGACGGACTCCTAAGCGTCCCCGTGCGTCACACCTATCACTCCGACGAACTATCCCCTCACGTTGTTACCGTTACCGTCAAAGCGTTCTCTGACCGAGGGCTGGCTGAGGGCGAGGACCAGCTGTGGGCGAATGTCTCTGAACTGCCTCGTCTTGATGCCTTTGTAACTGCTTCCGAGTGGGGCATCGAGGAAGGTCAACCGGTGATGTTAACTGCTTCCTTCAACCATCCCGACACGTTGCGCAACGTTCGATACTCATGGGACTTCCGCGACGGTTCCCCTGTTGTCGAAGGTGCCGTCGCTTCCGGTGATACTGGCATTGAGGTTGAGCACATCTTCGACCGACATCGACCAGAGCCTTACCAAGTCGTCTTCGATATCGGAGGTGACAGCGATGCCGGTGAGGTCAAAGAATCCCACGACACCCATATCTCGGTCTATCCAGGTCCGGAGATCGAATCCTCAGACTTCGATGCGGGTGGCACGGCGACCAACGCGACAAACCTACTGATAGCCGCTATCACCTTCGTCGGAACGGCGGCGATTTGGATCGGTATCACATCCCCGATCTGGATCATCGTTGGAGGGATCATCTTCTTCATCGTTCGTTTCATCATTCGTCGCCAACGAAACGTGCAACGAGTGGTTTACGTTCCGACGCAGCCAGGCGATGGTGAAGAAAACGACGAAAGTGAAAAGGTTACAGCATCCACCTAAGCTGCAAATCCAGAAATCGCGAAACTGTTGCAAAACCCTTGCGTCGTAACTGCGACGCGTATGCCGATCCCTTCTGGATACCCGCCTGCGCAGGCATGACGGTCGCCTGCGCTGGAATGACGGGGTTGCGGCTGGAATGATGGGGTTGTGTAAAGTTCTTGAAATCGCAGGAGCTCGGGACCGGGATCGGTTCCGAGCTCTTTTCATTTCAAGGATTTCGAGAACTGAGGGAACAAATCTGTAAGTGAGTGCGTCTGTTCTCCAGTGATCAAAAACAACGTCACGGAGAACACGAAATGACAAGCAACAAAGCAGAACAGATCAAAAGCCTCATAACGAGACCAATGGCGGCATTCGCACTCGTGATTGCCGCGACCGTCGTGGCAGCGACGGTCGCGTGCAGCGGGGGCGAGACCGTGGTGCAGACGGTAATTGTTGAGCGGGAAGTGGCAGTGGCGGGTGAAACGGTGGTCCAGACGGTAGTCGTTGAACGTGAGGTGGCGGTGCCGGGCGAAACGGTGGTCCAGACAGTAGTCGTCGAAAAAGAGGTGGAAGTGCTAAGCGAGCCATTAATCCAGACGGTAGTCGTCGAGAAGGAAGTGGAAGTGGCGGGTGAGACGGTGGTGCAGACGGTAATCGTTGAAAAAGAGGTAGCAGTTGAGGTGGAAGTGGTTCGCGAGGTTCAGAAAGTTGTCGAGGTAGAGAAGGAAGTGGAAGTCGCAGGCACGGCACAGGCTGCCCCAGCAGCGCATCCTACTCCTGTTGTGAAGACATCGCCACCTGTTCAACCTTCGCAACCTGGCGCTACTACTTTCCAAAACACGACGCGCAGTAATTTCGCCCTGACGTCCCAGGACGACACTTCGACATTCAGTTTGGACACGGATCGCACTTCGTTCCAACTGGCGCTGAACTGGACGCGAGCCGGTTATGAGGTGGATCCCGCATCGGTGCGTGCCGAAGAGTGGATCAACGCCTTCAACTACGGGTACGAATTTCCGCGCCACGATGACTCCTTCAACATCCAGACCGACATCATCCCGCATCCGCTTGACAGTGGTCTGCACTTGGCGCGAGTCGCGTTCCAGGCGCCGGATGTAGTGGTAGATCTGCCGTTGAACGTCACGTTGGTGCTTGATGGCTCCGGCTCGATGTCGGACGGAAATCGCGTCGAGACCGCTCGCCAAGCCGCCGAGACCATTCGGACGAGCCTAGGGCGAGATGATCGAATGTCGATTGTTCACTTTGACGACAATGTGAAACGCCACTTGACAGTCAGAGACGACAATCCCGGAAGCCGGGCGCTCCGCAACTCGATTCGTGATCTGAGGCCGGATGGCGGAACGAACGTCCAAGCTGGATTGGATCTAGGTGTGCGGATAGCTGATGAGATGCGTCGCAGTCGGCCCCAAGCGTACAACTACGTCATCCTGATGTCGGATGGCGTGGCTAACGTGGACGCTACCAACCCGTTCGCGATCCTAGAGACCGCGGCTGATCACAATCCCGACAACCCGCTACGGCTGATCACGATCGGTGTGGGCATCAACAACTACAACGACGTGCTTTTGGAGCAACTCGCCCAATACGGCAACGGCTGGTACCGGTATCTGAGCGAGCCGGAAGAAGGGCGCAGGCTCTTCAACCGCGAGAATTGGCTTGCTCTGTCAGTCCCGTTCGCGGACCAGACACGGGCACAGGTGGTCTGGGACGAGAATTTGGTGCGTAGCTGGCGAATGATCGGATACGAAAACCGCGTTACTTCTGATGAATCGTTCACCCGTGCCGAGAAGAAGTTCGCCGAACTTCCCGCTGGTTCAGCGACCACGGTGTTCTTCGAACTCGAGCTCGTCGATCCGTACGTGCTTGGGAACTCAAACCAACCCCTCGGCGAAGTTGAGGTGCGGTGGGTCACGCCTAGCACGGGTGAGGGAAATCGCCAACATCAGGAAATTGACTCTGTGCTTGCAGCACTCGAGGCGACAACCGACTTCGGCGCAATCGTGGCTTTGGCCGCCGACCGGTACAGCGGTCTACACGAATACGGCGGCGTTCGTCCCGGTTCGATACATCGGGATTTGTCCGACCTCGCTAACATGTTGCGAGGTGTGGGTTCACCAATGGCCGGGACAACGGCGTACCACGATTTCGAATTCGTTTTGAATTCGCTGGTCGATAATGTCGAACCGGCACCAAGCACTGGCTACAGCAGGTAGCAGGTCCGCGCTGTTGACGCGCTGATCGCTCGTAAGTTGCTTACAATCTCGCGAGTGATCAGCGTGCAACATCGCAGCCGCATCGACAGCTTTGTCACTGGGTTGACCAACTTCGACGACTTCGGCACCAAGACCGAGGTCGTCGAAGTTTCTTCTGGTGCCGATACTCCGCCTCTGCTTTATTTCGTCAACGAGTTTTGGACGAACGCGCAACGGGCCGGTCATGCATTGCACGAGATTAGCTACCGAGCATGCTTCAAACCGCAGCTGCCGGAGTTTTTCATCGACCGATTGACCGAACCCGAAGGTGCGGTGTACGACCCGTTCATGGGACGAGGCACGACACCGATACAAGCGGCTTTGATGGATCGGCGCGCACTCGGAAATGATGCTAATCCGATGTCGGTCATGATAACGCGCCCACGTCTCAACACGCCGGAATTGCGCGATGTCGGATTTCGCTTGGATGAAGTGCCTTGGGATGGTGGGGAACCAACTCTGGGTGATAAACGCTTTGGCGTGTTCTTTCATCCGGCGACGCTGAGACAAATCGTTGCGCTCCGCGATTGGCTTAGCAAACGTGAAGTGATGGGCACGTTTGACGCGATCGACGACTGGATCCGATTGGTGGCGATGAGTAGGTTGACGGGACACTCCCCGGGGTTCTTTTCCGTATACACGTTGCCGCCTAATCAAGCGGCATCAATCGAGAGTCAGTCACGGATCAACGAGAGGCGCGGACAGACTCCGCCGGAACGCGATGTGAAAGCGCTGATATTGCGGAAGAGTCGGTCTTTGCTGCGACACGGGCGGTTGCATTCTCCCATGATCGATCTCAATTGCGGCGACGCGAAGAATACTCCTCACATACCTACAGATTCAGTTGATCTCGTTGTAACCTCGCCGCCGTTTCTCGACGTGGTCAACTATCAAAGCGACAACCATGTGAGGGCGTGGTTCGCCGGCATCGACATTGATGCCCAACCGATCGCCACCCCTTCGAGCACGGAAGACTGGCAACGATTCACCGGAGACGTATTGTTGGAACTATGCCGCGTCGTAAAACCCGGAGGTGTCATCTGCTACGAAGTCGGTGAAGTGAGGAACGCGACGATCAAACTCGAAGACGTGGTGTTTGCCGCCATCCGAGACGCTGACTTACTTGTGGAAATCATCGGTGTGCTAGTCAACCAACAAGAATTCAGCAAAACGTCAAACGTCTGGGGCATCACGAACAACCGCAAAGGCACCAACACGAATCGCGTGGTGATGATGGCGGTGTCGGATTAGTGGTATGTTGGGTTACTAGAACGGCAAACTCGTTGAGAAGTCCGGCACGTTCGCCCAACGTCCTCCATCGCCAGCTCGCTGCACAGCGATCGTTTTGATCACATCGGGGTTCGTCAAACCGTGAGGAGCCCGGCCTGTCAACGCGAAGCTCACGTTTTCCGCCTGCTTCTGTCCGCACTCCTCTAGGAAGGTCGGCGAGTAACCCGCCAAGTGCGGTGTCACGTAGATGTTCGGCAATGTGAGGATCGGATCCTCGGAAGCCACAGGTTCAACCTCTGTGACATCAATACCGGCGAACGCTATCTGACCGTCACGCAATGCAGCGTGCAGAGCGACCTGATCCACAATCTTGCCGCGGGCGCAGTTCAGTAGGATCGCCGTCGACTTCATCTTCCCGAGCGTTTCGGCGTTGATGATGTGGTCGGTCGCGGCCGTGTGTGGCGAGTGGATCGAGATTATGTCCGATTCCGCTAGTAGCTCGTCAAGTTCCACGAGTTGCACGCCGTAGAGGTCGGCCTGCGACTGGTAACCGTAGGGGTCGAACGCGATGATGCGCTTCGGGCCGAAACCACGGATGCGCTGGGCGAAGGCTCGCCCGATGTTTCCGAATCCAAGGATGCCAACGGTCTTTCCGCCCACCCGGTCGACTGTCTCTTGGAACTCCCGCATCAATTCGGGATCATCTGACCACTTGCCGTCGCGACTCGCCTGCACTGTCTCTGGTATCCGACGGAGTATAGCGAGAAGCATCGCCATGGCGTGATCGGCCACTTCGACGGTGTTAACACCTGGCACGTTACAGGCAAGAACGCCGAGATCAGTCGCTGCATCGAGATCGATCGAGTCGACACCCACGCCCATGCGGCTGACAACCTTCAACTTGGGGCAAGCTTCCAACACGTCGCGGTTTGTTAGCGGCCAAGTCGCAACGAGCGCGCCGTCCGCATCCTTCATCGCCTCGACGTACGGTTCGTGCTCCGTGAATGGCTCTAAAATCTCGACTTCGATGTCGCCGGCCGATTCGATGATGCCTTTCACATCAACGAACGTCTCGCATGTAACCACAACTTTGAGGGTCATCTAGTTTCGCTCCATACCTTGGTTTCGCCTGTGATCAGACTGCAACTATCAACCATAACCCCAAATACCAGCCCCTGCCCCAAGTGGGCTGTTTTCTCCATGGGCTAGGGTATGCCGAAGTTCCTCGATTTCCTCACGGCAAAAACACACCCTTCTTATGAAGTTGGGTTAATGTACCCGAAAAGATCGTGTGCGACTACAATTTGCTCTGCGAATAGGCCCGCAAAATCGCGCGAGCACTCACTCGAATCCGCCAACTAGTAGGAAGCAACCCGTGAACGACCACGAACGATATCTGTTCGACCTCCAAGGCTATCTCGCAGTACCCGACGCGCTAGGACAAGAGCAGATCCCCAAGCTTAACAACGTCCTAGATGAGCATATCGCTTCTGAGTGCCCGCCAGATATGCGCACCCACAGGTTTGGCCCGATACTCGAATGGGGCGAGTCATCGATAACCCTGTGATAACGCCGTACCTCGCCGAACTGCTCGGCGACCAGTTCCGGCTTGATCACGTCTACCTCGACGTCATCAGAGCCGGCAAGGGACCGATTGGCACTCGGCTAGATGGCGGCGCCGTCCCGTTCAACCCTACGCACTACTTCCGCTACGAGGGCGGCCAAATGCACAACGGACTATCGGTCGTCGCCTACAACCTCAAGGACGTTGGACCTTATGACGGCGGCTTCGGATGCGTGCCCGGTTCTCACAAGAGCAACTACGCTTTCCCGGACGAGTGGAAAGAGATGGAAGACCCTGGTCCACTCGTCGAACGCGTAACTGGTCCCGCTGGGACATCCATCATATTCACCGAGGCGCTCACACACGGTACCCTGCCTTGGACCGGCTCCGACGAACGCCGCACCATATTCTTCAAGTACAGCCCGCACCCGATTTCATGGTCCGCCCAATACCTCGCCCCAGACGACTTCCCAAGTCTCACCGACGCCTAGCGAGCCATCCTCGAGGGTCCCAACGCCCGCTACCGCAACAGGAACCAACCCACAGGACTGTGACCTGAGATGCAGTCACAGGTAGGGGCAGGTTTCAAACTTGCCCTCCGGACACTCCCCGATTGAGGAGGAAATGTCCGAAGGACTAGGGGCAACTGCAGGTCAGCGGAGGCGTTTGAGTTCTTGTTGCCTGCGGTAGCGTTGCTGGTAGTAGACGTATTCGTCGTATGTACCGGGTGCGTAGTGTCCGCTGGATGGGTCTGGTCCTGTGCGGACGTTGGGGTCGGGCGGATTTGCGGCGACGACGTCCTCGTCGAAGTCGACGCCTAAACCGGGCTCTTCGGGGACTGTGATGTATCCGTCGACGGTTGGCAGGTGTGGTTGGATTACTTCGTATCGCTGTGGCACGTCGTCTTCCAGGCGTTCCAATATCAACGCGTTGGCGATCGAGGCCAAAATGTGTATCGCCGCGTATTCTGCGACTGGACCCAGCGAACCCGAGTGCGGTGCGACATTGATGTAGTGTGCTTCCGCTAATGCCGCGATCTTCTTCAGTTGCGTGATGCCGCCGATGCGACCGGAATCGGGTTGGACAACGTCGACGATTTCATCCTCGATGATCTCTCGAACGCCCCATATATGGGAATGCCTTTCGCCAGCCGCTATCGGAATATCGACATTGTCTTGAACGCGTCGCATCGCCTCGGTGTTTTCCGGCGGTACTGGGTCTTCGTAGAAGAGCAGGTTGTAAGGTTCCAGTCCTTTTCCTACGATGATTGCGTCTTTGGTTGTGAACCAGGGTGGGCCGTGAGCATCGACCATGATGTCCATCTCGTCGCCGACCGCTTGTCGGATCGCGTCGACGATCTCGACAGTTCTGTACACGCCGCCGGTCTTGACGCCGGTGATGCCTCTATCCTTCAGTTCTAACGCTCTTTCGGGCGAGTGTGCGTGTGCGTAGGTGCGGATCTGTCTGCGGACTCTTCCGCCGAGGAGATTCCACACTGGGGTGTTCAGCACCTTTCCTTTGATGTCCCAGAGCGCCATGTCGATGGCGTTGATCGCGCCGGAGCCTGGAGTTCCGGTCATGCCGTGTCCCATGATGGCCACGATCATCTTCTGGTGCAGGCGCTCGATATCCATCGGGTCATCGCCCACGACGATGTTGGCTAAGTCTTCAACGGCGGTTTGAACCACTCGTGGCCAACCCGATCCTTCGCCGACGCCGTATATGCCCTCGTCGGTATATACCTTTACGAAGCACCAGTTGCGGCTGCCGCCGCCGGACATTAGGAAGGTTTTGATTTCGGTGATTTTCATGGTGCCCTCACCGTTGGATCGGTGTGTGAGAGATTTTCGGCTTAACGTTACGTTTTAACGCGTTATCGGAATTGTCGAGTCTCAACTTCAATCCGACTGCCAGTTAATCAATGCTTTGCTCAAGTCATCGGTCAATATCTGCAACTCGCTTCGCGGGTCTGCGGCTTCGACTCGAGCGGCGATACGGCAAATGTCCGCGACGGTTCGATTTTGTACATCGGCGAGTTGCTGGAGTTTCTCCTTAGCTATGTCTGAATCTGTGCCACTGGCTATCGAATACATCGAGTCGAATTGGGCGATTCGGTTCGCTAAGTTTCCTTGGGCGAACCCAAGCTCCGCTTCGTATCTATCCGAGTTCTCGCGCAACCGATTCCAAATCCATGCCTCGGGAGCGGTATCGGATGGTAGGTACAGAATCGTCAGTTCGTTTCCGCCAGCGTTTGAACGCATTCTTTGCTCGACGGCGCTGTGTCTCTGATCGCCGTCGAGCACGAACACGAAATTGTCTAGCGACCCGAACTTACTGAGCGCGTTTACGTGGGATGGGAATTCGTCGGCGCCAGTGTCTCGTCCAATTTGAATCGTCTCGTGATTGAACCTTGCGTTGGAAGCTAGGTGATCAATCGTTCCATGTAAGATGGCTTCTGCTGAATCATCTTCGCATAGGATGTTGAGACGATCGTGCGTCCTGCCGTAGAGCGCATTCTGAACAACGTCGCGAAGTGGTTGAAGCAACTTCACTGATCCGTCTGCATCGCGGTCAAGGAATACCCGTCCCTCGCTCGGCACTGAATCAAGGATGACTGGACTGTGAGTCGTCGCGATCACCTGCAAATCATTGCGCAAAGCAAGTTCCTGAAGGTGGAGCATCAAGAGTTGCTGCACCCAGGGATGCAAGCCTGCTTCGATCTCGTCAATGAGAACGAGCGCACCCTCTAATTGCGCGATCACTTGAGATAGGCGCAGGATCGCGCGTTCTCCCGCCGCCATGTGGAATTCAGAGTAGGATGCTCCAGATTCTTGCCTTGCGAATAGCAGGTTCTTTCTTCCACTTGTGAGCTCCGTAACTTCCGAGTAATCGAAGGGCAACAAATTTTGAGCAAAGGTGATCTGATAGGGCGTCAATGGTGCCTCATGAGGAGGAGAATCTGACCGCGACATCTGTAGCACACTGCGTACCTCAGTTGGATTCGTAAGGTTTGACAACGTTCGCAGGTATACAGGACGAGAAGGTTGCTTGGCTCCCTTCCTTCCGAAGAAACTCTGGTTCCAATTCTTGCCACGGCGCCAACGCATCGACAATCGCCCATCAGGAGTTGAAAAATCGTAGTCCAATAGCGTGACCTGCTGAGTGTCGCGATGCTCTCCCTGTTTAGGCAGATAATTTGGAAAAAGCGTAGAGGGACGAAAATCCCAGTACCCTGCGTCTGGGACCTTGTAGGCGCAGGCAGCGGCAAAAAGAACAGTGGTTTTCCCGCTGGCATTACCCCCCGCTATCACACTGACGGGGTACTGGAATCTGATCCCGAGTTCGTCGAACCCGCGAATGCCAGAAAGGCGAACTTCGTCGAGGAATTGCTTCATGTGCGGCTTTTTGCCGCGAAGCTGATTCCAAACTTTCTCGGATCTTCGCTTGTCCATAGCCCTAAGTTGCTTGAACTCGCCCACCTCTGGTGCTGGGTCACCGATCGAAGGGTGGTTTTGGTGTTACCTGCGTTCTTGAAATCGTATGATACGCGCTACAATGCAGTTACACGATATTTTCAGCGCAAAGCAACGCTCCAGAGCGGGGGGAAGAACCTGATGGCAGACACTACAGTCACTACGTCCGACAACGGGCCGTATTGGGTCAGTGGGAACTTCGTGGTCAGCGATGCTGACGGGAACGAGTTTCCGGTTCAAGGCGAGGCGTATTTGTGTCGATGCGGACATTCGGATGAAAAACCGTTCTGCGACGGGTCACACAACTTGGCCGGTTTCAGCGACGCTTGCAGGGCATAACCGTGGCCGAACCTACTCAAATATACGTCTGGAACAATGACGCCTTACAGGTAGTCGGCGATTTCGAGTTGCGCGATTCTGAAGGTGGAGAGTTCAAGCAGCACGGAAAAGTTCGGCTTTGCCGTTGTGGTATCTCGAACACCAAGCCTTATTGCGACAACTCGCATATCCGCACCGGATTTCAGAGCCAGGTGAGTGCGAGCGGCGGTTGAAGTAGATCAGTGCGATCGGATGTACTGTATCGGGTATGCGAATGCTTCTTCGAGTTCTTTCCGGCTCCAAGCTTCGATCTGTTCGATGATCGTTCCGCGGGACATTCGGTCATGAACCAAAAGGAGTCCCGAGAAGGGCATCCTCCTACGAATTCGGTCCTCAGCAAACGCCGTCATTGAGTTTCGGTCACGCGACAAAACTACCAAGTCGCGTTGGGTGGCCCACTCCAAGATATCTGGGTCGGGCGTCTCAGACATGCCGAGTTCTTGGATAGTTTGGATCTGAATTTCCGGATGTCGTCGACGAACTCCAGAGATTACATGACCGTCGAAGTCTTCGTCGGCGAGGAATCTGATCACTCGTTAGACCCGTTATGGCTGTCAGAGCCGAAACGTCGGGTCCCGAATTCGCCGTCTTCCCATCTGCGTTGGAAATCTTGGTGTCGCAAATCAGCCGCGGTGTGCAAAGCTACGATGTACGGGTCAATCCAAGAACCTTCGTCGCTGTTGTAGTAATCAATCACTGCTTGAACATCAGGCTGTTTAAGGTGAGAGAAGGTCTCATTCGCCAAACATTCGACACTATCGCCTTTGCGATAGTCTCCGATCAACACAGGCAACGTCACACGAGATTTGCCGATTCTCACAGCGCGTCCGTCATCGGTTATGCGCACCGGGATATGCTTGGAGATATCCGCAGGAACCATCGCGTCGGCCTGTTTTTCCATCTCGCGCCAATCTTTAGTTGTTGAACCTAGCTGAGTAGTCATAGCTGTTACCGTTGGGCGGCGATTGTGAACACTCCTTATCCGTAATCTTATCGTTTGTGTAGGCGTGCCACTTACGGTACTAAGACTGTTCGCGCTACTGCGCCAGCCTCCATATCCCTGAAGGCTTCATTGACCTCCGTCAGCGGGCGTGTCCGAGTAACTAGATCGTCCAGATTCAGGCGTCCTTGTCGGTACATCGCTATTAGCCATTGGAAGTCGTAGCGCGGGCTTCCGGTGCCGGCACTGCACCCGATTAGCGCGCGGTCGAGGAACAGGT
>DAOUJE010000101.1:0-20312 GCA_034423055.1 Dehalococcoidia bacterium
AAGACGCGCCACTCGGCGTTCATGTTCCCGAATATACGAACCTCAACGAATCCGAATCAACGCACCACAACGCGTTTAGCGCACGATTTGAGAACTAGGATGCGAAGGAGGGGGTAAGGATTGGAAGGATGTTGGGTGCCCCGTCATTCCGAGTGCACACCCCTGTGTCATTCCCGCGCAGCCCTGTCATTCCGAGCGCAGGCCCTCCTGTCATTCTCGCAACACCCTCTGTCATTCCGAGCGCAGGCCCTCCTGTCATTCTCGCAACACCCTCTGTCATTCCGAGCGCAGCCACTCCTGTCATTCTCGCGACACCCTCTGTCATTCCGAGCGCAGCCACTCCTGTCATTCCGAGCGCAGCGAGGAATCTCCCCGCATCAGATTCTTCACTCCGCTACGCTCCGTTCAGAATGACATGGCGAGGAGCGCTCCGCCCCACACATACCCAGGGCGCTCCCCCTCCCGCACACCCCGCTCGCTACGCTCGCGCCCCTTTCGTCCACACGAAAGGGGCAAGACAACCAGCCCCTTTCGCAACGTGAAAGGGGCGCGCACAAGCGAAGCGAGTGCGCGGGGTATGCCCGGGGCGACGGGACCATGTCATTCCGAGCGCAGCCCCTCGTGTCATTCCCGCAACACCCTCTGTCATTCCGAGCGCAGCGAGGAATCTCCCCGCATCAGATTCTTCACTCTGCTACGCTCCGTTCAGAATGACATAGGCAGGAACGCTCCGCCCCACGCATACCCAGGGCGCTCTCCCTCTCGCATACCCCGCTCGCTACACTCGCGCCCCTTTCGTCCACACGAAAGGGGCAAGACAACCAGCCCCTTTCGCAACGTGAAACGCAACCCGCAACCCGTCATCGAACGTAACAAGTTATTAGGCTGATAAGATAAGCCTGCTACGAAGGACGTGCGGGAAAACAACACGGCAAACCGATATGCCCATAGAGATAAATGAGGTGACGACGGCTAACCTCGTCCTAGTAAATTTCGAGGCGTTGAACACCGAGAGGGGATTAATCCGGTTCGCCCAAGGGGTCAAAGCCTTCGTGTCAACGGGGCAGCAACTGGATATGGCGCTGAGCTTGGACATCCAATCCGAGCGCATCAGCGTTGTTCGTCGTCTCGAGGGAAACACCATCATAAAGAGGGATTATCCCGCCTCTCTTGATGACCTCGACCGGCTTGCGGAAGTTGCGGAACTGGTAATCGCGAACACCTATACACAACAAGAACTGCACATATTCGGGTTCAACATCGAGGCATCTTGCACACAAAGTTCGGGTATACCATCTACGCGTTATCTTGCGGAGCGTTTCTTCGACCTTCGCGAATTGTCGGATGGCGGGTTGCGTGATTTTGGTTCAACATCGTGGGATCTGGAATTTTCGGACGATGATGCGAGATGGCGGATCACTGTACGAAGGCTGGAAAACGTACTGGATGCACCGAATCTGTTCGTTACTCTGAATCGCCACCACCAAAGCCAAGCGTTGCCCGATAAGCAAGCGATCAAAGAGATGCTGCGCGAAACTTGGAACGGAATACCGAAGTTCATCGAGAAATTGGAGCGCGCGCCATGACGATGGAAGCGATTCGCACTGACACAGATACCCACATCGGAGATGAGGCGCGCCCGACGTTTGGCATCCCCACATTGGAGCAGTGGATTGGAGGCAGTAATAGGATTGCAACGGTCACGGCGTCCACCGAAACATCCAATCGGTATTTCAGACACACCGACACCTGGCTATCGCCTGAAACCATCGCTGAAGCCAAACTCCGTTTCAAAGACGCGCTGGAGGATGCGGAGGAGGAAGAGATACCGACTCCAAGCGATTCGGTTCTATCGAACGCGCTACGAGCAGTGCAGATGATCGATGATCATTGCCCACAAGGGCTATCGAGCGTGGCCGTCCTAGAAGAAGGAATGATGGCAACCGCCCGAGGTGCAGGCCTCAACTACATCTCGGTCGAGTGTCAGAAAAACGGCGAGGTGTTGGTGATGTTCAACGTCAGATCGTACGCTAAGTACAAGGATATGGACGAAGCTGAGCGAGAAGGCTTCTTGAAGGCGTTGTTGGAAACTGTCCGATACTGAGCGGTATGATTTACTTGGGGCCGGTGAACCTGGATGAGGATGTGGGGCACGATATCACGCGCTCATCTGAGTCGAAAGCGCGTACTGCCGAGGCAATCTACGACTCGATGCGTCGAAACATCAAGGATGGTCCCGAGTTATCTGTGAACCGCGTAAGTGTAGCCGAGGAACGAGGCGAAATCACCGACCTTGTAAGCATCATCCTTCAGCGCGGTACATCGGGGAAACGTAGGTTTCAAGGTTGGGGAATGCTCTCGGTTAGAGAGATAACGGACAAGGGTTTCAAAGTACTGGCTGACCCGGCGCCAGCTGTCGGTCAAATGTCTGAAAACCCATTTCATGCGCTCGTCATCCTCCCAGAAACGGCGTTGCGCGACCCATCCGAACGAAACCAAAACATCAGGTATCTCTCGGAGTTGGCGACTCGAAATTGGAGACCTCGTCCCGAGGTTTAACCCCTAACCCCTCCCTTAGCAACTCTCAAGACTTTCAAATCACTCTTCAGGCGATGCTCCGCTTCCCCTCCCTTGGATTCCCGCCTGCGCGGGAATGACGGAGGTTGTTGCGGGAATGACGTGCGGAGGCTAAAACGCAGCCGAATCTCAATCGTTGCTGAGTATCACGCGACCGGTTCGTCCTTCGTATGTCATCGTGAACTCGCGCAGAAAGGATCGACCGACCAGAGCGACGAAGGGGCGTAATGCCGGCTGGATAAGTACGCCTGCGAATCTTCCTGACACGATTTGATTCAACGCTGGAACGTAAATCTGTGCGGCGTACACGTTCACTTGAGCTGGTCCATTGGCTGCCGCCACCGTTTCACGATCAACGATGGGCAGATTCAAAACTGAAGCCAATGATGCATCAATGAAACACTCCGAGGCACCCGTGTCAACCAGGGCTAACATACCGGTCGTTTGAGGACGAGGGATGTCTAGCGGGTTTGCAAAATAACCGGGATCGAACCCGACGTTTACTTGGAGAGTCGGTCCGAATTGAGCCAACATGTCAGGACTGGTCGGGTATCCGCAGTTAGCAGTTGGCATCTGTGAATCGATACTCCAGTGATGCAGGCAACGTAATCGGACCGGCTCCTACCTTTCGGATCAGATAGGGGCCATGTCCAAATCGTGGCGCGGCAATGGCGATCGCCTCTTGAAACGTATCGCATGATGCCTGTATCTCACCGTCTCGGATCACAACCCATTTACCCAGATATTGGGTTTCAAGCACATCACGCATACGATCGTAAGCGTCGATTTCTTCGAGTAGCGTCGTCATAATACTTGCTAACTTAACACACGCGACTAGCACTCCACCCACGATCCTTCCGATCCTCTAGATTCCCGCCTGCGCGGGAATGACGGAGTCTCGGCGGAAATATGACGAAGGCTCGGCGGAAATGACGTTAGTCCTAAGGCGCGATCCCCGTCCCGTCGCTGAAGTAGACCCAGATGCCGTCGCCGATGGTCATGGTGTCGCTCGGACGCCGTCATGTCTAGCCCTGCGCCCATCCCAGCATCCCGTCATTCTCGATCCTCGCTATACTTTGAAGTAGCAGGACGCACAGTCATCGAGAAGGCTTGCTATGACAACGACGTTGCACAGTTCCGACCTGACCTCAGTAGATTTCGAGGCGGCGATTGAGAATGCCAGACGCATCTACGAAGAGAAACTTCTGCCCAGGTACATAAATAGTCACAAAGGGCGATACATCATCGTTGATGGTATTAGTGGCCACCACGAAGTCGCGGAGAACGCCGAAGACGTGCATGTCCTCGAGAGGCTCTACGCCCGAAACCCGAACGCGATAACGTTTGGAACCTGCGTCGGGAAACCGATAATTCCAACGTTGCCAGCACATCCGACATGGGAGGAAGTACGCGACGAGTGGCCTTGGAATCAGATACCGTCGGACAAACCCTCTAGCGAGTGGCCAACAACGGTTAAGCTCATCCGAGAATGATCGAAGGTATCGTAGACGAGCGGTTGCGCACGCTGGTCGAGGTCACGATCAAAGATGGCAATGGCGTTTTTAGATCGCTTCCCGCCATCGTCGATACCGGAAGCCAATTTAGTCTGGTGTTGCCCAGAGAGATCAACTCGCGCCTAGGTTTGGAGCCAAAAGACTCAGGGCGCTTGGTGAGGTCGGCGGGCAGTGTTAGTCAGTTGGCGCCTGCGTATCGCGCGGAGATCGTATGGGACGGATACAACAAAGAAATCGAGGTGGTGGAAATGAACAACCCGCCACTAATAGGCACGGAACTACTCGAGGGATACAACATCAACATCGAGATGTCTCGTGCTGGGCGCGTTGTGCTAGAGCCACTCACAGCTTGGTAGAGGCGGCTCGCGAACCGTCTCGGCTGTCGCGCACACATCACTCATTATTCACTCACTAAGGCGCAATCCCTGTCCCGTCGCTGAAGTACACCCAGACTCCGTCGCCGATGGTCATAGTGTCGCTCGGGCGCAGGGATCCGAAGCGGTTTTCGCAGGAGATGCCCGGGACGGAATGGAGGGGTAGATGAGAAAAATGTCGGGATATATAGACTGGTTGGTAAGTGTGAAATCAAAGGCGACAATCGGGATCGACAGCAACGTGATCATGCTAGATATGGTGCCGCACATGCAACGGCGGCTTGAAGCGGCAGCTATGCTCAAAGGCGTTAGTACGACAAGCTACTGCATGGCCGCAATAAACAATGAATTGGCGAGAGACGAGGCGAAAAGTGGGTCTGAATCGCGCTTTGACCGTGAGGCATTCGAGCGCGTCGTATCTCGTCGCAGGGAACTGTTCGGAGATATTCCCTTGCCCGGAGACTCAGTAGAACTCATTCGCGAAGCACGAGAAGAGAGAGACGCCCAAATCGAGAACTGGGCATGAGCGAGTTTGTAGTTGTCGACGCGAGTGTCGCCTTCAAATGGTTGGTGGAAGAGGAAAATTCAGATAAAGCAACGGCTCTAGTCCGTCTCTCGGACGACGATGGCGTCCAATTAGCAGCCCCCACCATCATGCCTTTCGAGGTAGCTAACGCTCTTCACCGGAGAGTCGTTCGAGGCGATCTTTCACTTGAGACCGCTGTGGAACTCATACAACGTCTGATTTCCATAGGAGTTAAGTTGCATCAGCCGCTAAGTATTCACCAAAGAGCATTACAACTCGCAAACCAGTTCAGCCAAGGCGCAGTTTACGACGCACACTACCTAGCACTCGCCGAGACGCTGGACTGCGAGATGTGGACCGCCGACCGCAAATTCCACCGCGCAAATCGCCAAGCAGCACAGAATGTCCGCTGGATAGGGGATTTAGTTGTCTAAATCAAGCGATGACGGAGCCGACTCTAAGGCGCAATCCCCGTCCCGTCGCTGAAGTACACCCAGACTCCGTCGCCGATGGTCATGGCGTCGCTCGGGCGCAGGATGTCGAAGCGGTTGAAGGTGGCGTCCCAGGTATAGGCACGGATGAAGTTCGCTCCTAGATAGTCCTGTGCGCTGACCGGGTTGTTCTGGCTGTCTCGCAGCGTTACTCCGAAGTGGTCCTCCGTCTGATCGCCGTCGATGTCGATGACCCCGACGAAGTTCCAACCGGTCGCGGTCGGAATATCCGTCAGGCGCGGCACCGCTCCTTCCACACGGTAGATCGGACCCCGCAGCGCGACGCGTTGCGACACAAACGCAGATGACTTCACCCAATAGCCGTAACGCGCCCCTACAGATGGCAACGTGCCGAACGTCTCGTTCGATTCCCACACCCCGTCGCGGCGAACCGCAACCCGCCAGCCTTCGGTGTCCCAACCGACCACCGCCTGAATCGCCGGATCCGTGAACACCGCGTCGATGTGCGTATCTATAGGGTCGGCAGGCAGAGATATCGCATTCCATCCGGTAACGAGGTTCAACACGAAGTCGCCGCGCTGGGTCGACTCGAAGTCGAAGTCGAACTCCACCGAGTTGCCCGCGGCGTCCGTCGCCTCGACCTCGATCTCGTGCTCGCCCCGCGCCATGCTCAACGGCCAATACACGAAACGATTCACATCTGGACTCTGGAAATCTCCCGCGATCTCGACTCCATCCAAAGTCACCGAGTCCAGCGTCACACTCGTCGATTCCGCAAACTCAATAATTATGAACGGTCGCGGCTCGCTGACTTCCGAGGCATCGCTCGGATGAACACTGCCGCCACTCGGCTTCAAAGGCGACTCGAACGTCGTGTCAAGTCTGAACGTCGCTGACGCCGCTCCCCAGCTCTGAACATTTTCACCATCTCGCACATGCCGCGAACGATCCCGGGCAAACGCTACGACCCTGAGCCGGCCGTCTTCCAACCGACTACTTGCGCTGCGGGAATTCAACCATTCAAACTCCCAAACCTCGCCCGGCCGCGCGTTGCCATTTACCTCTTGGAACTGGAACGGGGCAGCATCATCGCCGGACCCGCACATGTACCGCGTACCCGAATCCTCCCGCGGCTTGCCGTTGAACGCGCCATGTCGATTAGCGATGAAGTCATCAACGTCATACTCGATCTTCCGCCCGCGCACCGTCTCCTCCCAACTCAGACTCTCACACACCACGACTATCCTCGGCGCACTCTGCAACGGCTCATCCGACTCGACGCGTATATTAATAAGGCCATTCGTCAACTCGCCCGGTCCTTCGGCGCCTTCACCACTACCAGATCCGCCGCTCAACGTAACTGTCAGGTTCGGCGATATTCCATCATTCGCCTCGAAACGCCGCAACTCCCGACCCGACGTGATGTTGCCCGCTCTGTCGCGAACACTCTCACCAGCCGCGATGCCGACGAAAGGAGTCGCGTCCGACGCCAGCTCGTGCCTCAACTTCAGGAACACGTACTGCTCATGAACGATCACATCGACAATCTCCGCCTCCGATCCATCATCAAGCTCCACATAGAAAGTGTTGAGCGTTACCAATGAAGCCGTGATCGGACCATCAAACACCAGCATCACACCCCTCCGATCCGGGACCGGACGCTCGTCTGCATCAATACCGTAGTACCCCGTCGCAGACCGCATCGTGCTGATCTCTGGATCCTTCTCGTCCAGACCGAAGATATGCGCCGAGTAATATCCCAACACGTTCGGTACGACACGCTCTCCCCGGTCCTCTCGCCCAAGGTCGTTCATGAAGTAAGGTTCATCCGGATCCGAGTCGGAGAACCCTACGTTTCCTGCCACGTCTATCACGAATGCTTGGAAATCGACCCCGAACTCCAAGTCGTTGCCGTCTAATCGCAACCTCACCGAATCATCGAAACGACCAGAGCTTGCCCCATCGCGGTACCGGTCTGCTGTGATGTAGCAGGTGTCCTGATTTCTGCCACATGAATCGTCGCCCAGATCGTAGAGCCGTCTCGGATCAATCACTCCGAAAGGATCGTCACCCGAGGTGCTGTAGCCGACGTAATCGGCTCGGCGGGAAACGCTCCCATTAGTCCCGGTCCCTCTCACTCTGGCCTGCGGAGCTATACCGTCCAGTGCGAAATCGGAGTTGCGCGAAGAATCCGCATCATTGTCAACAACGAGCCGGAACGAGTCTTGAGCAAGCCCTGAATCGTAGTCCTCGAACGACCCGATAAAATCCGGCGAATGGTCATCGCTCGACGATAGATGGCGCGGCGTATCGATCATTATCCGCGGCGGTTCGTAATCAATCGCGATCCGCAGGCTCTGACGACGCCCACCAGAATCTCGATACTCGATCGTCACTGGTCCGCTCGCGATACCGATGACGGCGGCATCAGATTCCCGGCTGCCCACTCTGCCGTGCCGAACCTTGGCACCCCAATCCGTGCTCAAACCAGACTCATCGATACCCGTCCCATCTCCATTGGCATCCGTCAACCTTATGTACCCCTCGTAACGCCCGGTGAAAAGCCCCGTCTCAGATAAATAAAGATTCACGTCGGGCTCATCCCCATCCGACCTCACGCGCAGAAGCAACTCGTCATTCCTGTTGACCTCGTCACGGGTGTAAACGACATCCCCAACACTATCTCGCTCATTCGCTGGACTACCTCCGCATCGCCAAACATCATTCCGTTCTCGGTCCGGTTCGTTCGCAGACCCTCCGCAGTAGTAGTAGGAAGCGCCGCCCGCCATCTCCTCGCGACTGCTGGTCTCGTAGTACATGGCGTAGATCAGCACATCCCGATCAGCCGGCACACTCGCGTTTACCACTAGCCACGGCGCGATCGAAGGGCTGTTACTACCCGAGCTCCTGTCCTCATCAACCTGCAACGATGACGTTACATCCGTCAACTCATCGTCGTTTCCACTGCCCGGAACGCAGCTCCCCGCATTCGTCACGCAGCCGAAGAATCGGATATTGCCATCAACATCCATCGGCCGATATGAACTGCTTCCACTCATATTCAATGTGTGGCTTCCTGACGTGTCGATCCTCGCTACACCCCCAGAGTCTCTGACTGTCAACTCTGGACCAGACTCGAAGGCTACGCTGTCATCGCTCTCAACCAAGTCGCGATTGACGAGCAATCGCTTTATCTCCGCCAATCCGCCAGCGGTTTCAGTGTGCCCTTCGCCGATAACCAAAACCGCCGAGCGCTTGTCACGCCCCGGATCGGAGATGCTGATCTTCAACAGATCCGAGTCTTGAAGTATCGCCCTGGGTTCATCCCAACCAGTCTTCGGATCATGGGCGTAAGTCGCATACAACGTCGAAACCTCTTCCACATCATCCCGGATCTCCCAACCGTCCGAGCGGTTGGAGAGATGGCAAGGCTCATCCTCGAAGACCTTGCCATCCGTTGCCAGACACGTTCCAACATTCAATGCGTCGATAACGCCTGTGGCCGCATCTGCGCGTTGGGCATCGTCTCCCGCAAACTGCAACGCTAACCCACCGAACAAAACAGCGACGAACATCGCCACTCCCAACAGGTTCCACTTTGTGTACCCATTGTTGTACTTGGAGATTCTCATCAGCGCTTAGTCCGGGTTGGCGGTATCGGCAGTCGGATCAATCGACTTGCAACGGATAAAACCTAATCCATCGCGTCGAAATCGAGACGCGTTCATAAAGATAAACGTTTATAACGCGGATTTTGTTCCACCGAACGAATAGAAGTGACTTCTCTTCGCTCGAATGAAAGCGATCGGGAACGATTGCGCCCCTACTTCTCGGTTATGCTCCGCAGGAACGAATCGTTATCTTTCGAACGCGCCAATCGTTCGATGATCCGCTCGGTCGCCTCGGTCGGGTTGCCATTGGAAGATTGCTGTTGCAGCAAAGAGAGCATCCGACGCAGCAACCAGACCTGTCGCAGAGTCTCCGGACTCTGCAGCAACTCTTCGTGCCGAGTGCCGCTGCGTTCCATGGAAACAGCGGGGTAGATCCTGCGATCCGACATCGTGCGGTCAAGGTGCAACTCCATGTTGCCTGTGCCCTTGAACTCCTCGTAGATCAAGTCGTCCAGACGGCTGCCAGTCTCGACCAGTGCGGTTGCGACGATCGTGAGGCTTCCACCCTCTTCACAGTTTCGAGCGGCGCCAAAGAACTGCTTAGGCGGGTACAACGCGAGCGGATCCATTCCACCTGAAAGCGTTTTCCCGCTGCTCGGCAACTTCACGTTGAACGCACGCGCCAAACGCGTCAGACTGTCTAACACCAGTAGGACATCCTCGCCAGACTCCACCAATCGCTTTGCCCGATCAAGGGCTCGATCCGAAGTCTCGCATTGATGCTCAACCTGCTCGTCGAAGGTTGAGGAGTAGACCTCGCCTTTTATCGAACGACGCATGTCTGTGACTTCTTCAGGACGCTCGCCGATCAGTGCAACGACGATGTGAACCGCCGGATAATTTTCGGCAACCGCGTGCGCGATGTCCTTGAGGATCACCGTTTTCCCAGCTTTGGGTGGCGCAACGATCAGCGCGCGCTGCCCCTTGCCAATCGGAGCAATGATGTCAATGATCCGGGTATTCATCCGTTTTGGCGTTGTTTCGAGGGTCAACTGACTGTCGGGATAGACCGATGTCAGTTGCTCGAACCGCGGCCTGCGTTGCGAGAACGCAATGTCGCGACCATTAACGAGCTCCGGCCACAGCAACGGGTTGTTGCCCCGGTTGCGAGTCCGTTCTCCTTGCGACCGCACCGGACCTGCCACGAAGTCTCCTTGGCGCAATCCGCTCTTTCGAATCAAACCGTTCGGAACATAAATGTCGTCGTCGCCACCGCTGCCGCCGGGCGGACGCAAAAACCCGTAGCCCTTGTCATGAACATCTAGAATGCCAGCGCCGATCGCAATGCCAGTGGTTTGTGACCTGTGCTGCAGTACCTGCAACGCCAACTCGGTGCGACGTGTCGGAATATCCGCGAGACCAATACTCCTGGCCTCAGTCATCAACTCTGCATTTGTCTTTCCGCCCAGATTGCCAAGAGCATCTGGGCTCAAACGTTCGGGTTGGTGGCGGGTTTGCCTTGGACCTGCTGCGACCTGTCGGCGCTGCCCATTCTGTTCAATCGCAATCGACGCATCTATAGGCGTACGTGTCATGAAGCACCTTTGCGTTAAGGCTTGGTGAATTACCGAGGTGAGGTATCGCTACTCTGCGATCTGTCTCCGAGTGAAGCGGTAGCATGCCCGCCGAACGTCCACGTCTACAAATCTAATCTCAACGCCACCGTGCACAGCTACCCGCGTATCTGTGCACAAAGTTTATATAAGTCTGAGACAACGAGTCAAATATGTTCGCGCATTGCTCTGACAGTCGGTGGGATTTCGTTCCAAGTTGCATGCGCCTTCATTCTGGATTACCCGTCCAGCTCTTTTCAAATCGATCCTGATTTCACGAACAAGGGCTGCTGCGTACCCTCAGGGTGGAATTGCCGCGCGTATTTCACAAACAAGTCAAACAGCGGATGCGGCTGCTCTGGACGCGAACGAAACTCGGGATGGAACTGACTTCCCAGCATGAACGGATGGTCGACGATTTCAGCTATTTCAACCAGCGAAAGCTCCGGATTCAACCCGCTGCTAAGGAGACCCAAACTCTCCAATCGCGTTCGATACGCGTTGTTGTACTCGTAACGATGACGATGCCGTTCCGTGATCCGAAGATCACCGTCAGACAACTCTTCGCCCACCTCGGCCATCGCGTACGCCTCGTGCGCGCGCGTACCGCGCGCCAGTACACAGGTATATGCTCCGAGCCGCATCGTTCCGCCGATCTCCTGAACACCCTTCTGCTCCTCCATCAGAGCGATCACCGGTTCCGAGGCCGCAGGATCGAACTCGGTCGAATCCGCATCTTCGATCCCTGCTACGTGCCGAGCGAACTCGATGATCATCATCTGCAATCCCAGACACAGACCCAGATACGGTATGCCACGCTCGCGAGCATACTGAGCGGCGCGGATCATTCCTTCGGTTCCGCGCTTGTCGAAACCACCAGGCACCACGATCCCTTGCGCCTTAGACAAATAGCGTTCACATCCGTGTTGCTCAATCATCTCGGACGGAGTCCAGTCGATGTCAATCCGAATCCCTTGATTCAACTCCGCGTGGCGCAACGCCTCAACTACGGATAGATACGAATCGTGAAGGCTCGTGTACTTACCCACAATAGATATCGATACTCGCTCCAGATCCTCGTCAGAATGACCCGTGCCGTTGTTGACGACGCTCATATCGTCGGTCAACGTCCTCCACACCTTTGGCACGGTTGGTTTGCGGCGCTCGAATCCCAACCGATCCATGATCACTTTCGCCAATCCCTGTTTTTCCAACCAATCTGGAACCGCGTAAACGTTACCCAATGTCGGTAAGTAGATGATCGCATCGCGGGGAACGCCGCAATGCAAGCTGATCTTGTCTTTGAGGTCTGAAGTCGCTTCGTCCGAATCGGTAGGATCATTCAACCTGCACAAAATCGCATCGGGCTGAATGCCCAGGGCGCGCAATGCTCTAACACTGTGCTGCGTCGGTTTCGTCTTGAGCTCGTTCGTCGGTTTCAGCAGCGGCACGAATGTCAGGTGAATCGAAAAAGAGTTCTGTCGTCCTTCCATGTCGCGCATCCACCGAACCGCTTCTATGAACGCTTCCGCCTCCATGTCTCCGACTGTGCCACCGACCTCAACGATCACCACATCTGCATCTTCCGCTTCGCCGAGTTTCTCGATCCGCTTGGCGACCGCGCTCACCAGATGCGGAACCACCTGAACCGTCTGCCCCAGAAACTCCGACCCTAACCGCTCCTCGTCCAACAGTTCGTTGTAGATCTGACCAGCCGTCACGTTCGACAGGATCGTGAAGTCTTGGTTCAAGAAACGCTCGTAGTGACCCAAATCGAGATCCGTTTCGCTGCCATCCACCGTCACAAACACCTCGCCATGCTCTAACGGCGACATCGTACCGGGGTCAACGTTGAGATAGGGATCAAGTTTGAGGATCGTGACCTTAAGACCGCGGTTCTTCAACATTCTGCCGATAGATGCGCAGGCGATGCCCTTACCTAGAGAGCTTGTCACGCCGCCCGTGACGAAGATGTATCGACGGCGCTTACTCAACGTGATTGACGCACATGTCTGATGAGTTCGGCACATAAAAAGTTTATGCCAAACACTTCGCCAATCGGCAACTCTTTCGGCAATCTCTCGCGAATCACACAGATATAGAATCTCAAGGTGGAATCGCAACCCTTTACCTAAACCTCATGAACTCTGAAATCCTGTCCGTCGAAGACGTGAAACACATCGCCCGTCTCGCCGCGCTACGCATCGACGATGATGAAGTGCAGACGATGCGCAGACAGTTGTCCAACATCCTCGCCCATTTCCAAACTTTGGCCGAACTCGACACCGAAGGAGTGCCGCCAACCGGACATACAACCGATGCACACTCGGTGATGCGCGATGACGAAGACATGCCGGCGTTGGAACGCGATCAGACACTCGCAAACGCACCATTCGTCGACGGCGAATTTGTGCGCGTTAGGCCGGTAATCGAATGAGTACCGTATCCGAAACACTAACCTCGGCGCGCGACCTGCGCGCCAAGTACGAAAGCGGTGAAACCACCGCCCGAGAAGTCGCGCTCGCTCATCTGCAACGCATCGAAGAAGTCGAACCTCGGACCCATGCATTCCTTACCGTTCTGGACGAAAACGAAGTCATTGCACAAGCCCAAACTGCTGACGAATGCTTAGAAAACGGAACCGCGTCTGCCCTCACCGGCATCCCGTTCCTCATAAAAGACAACATCTCGACCGAAGGCATCCGAACCACTGCCGCCTCGCGCATCCTCGACGGCTACGTTCCTCCGTTCGATGCGACCGTCGTTTCCCGGCTCAAAGACGCTGGGGCGGTCATCCTGGGTAAAGGCAACCTAGACGAATTCGCTATGGGATCGTCGAATGAAAACTCAGCATTCGAACCTGTCGTCAACCCTTGGGGCGAAAATCGCGTACCCGGAGGTTCTAGTGGAGGCGCGGCAGCAGCCGTCGCCGCCGGAGAAGCCGTCATCGCGCTTGGATCCGACACCGGCGGAAGCATTCGACAACCAGCATCACTATGCGGCGTCGTCGGTTTCAAACCGACCTACGGCACGGTCAGCCGTTTCGGGCTCATCGCATTCGGATCGTCCCTAGACCAGATCGGCCCCATCGCCCGAACCGTTGCCGACTGCGCCGACACCGTAAACACGATCTCAGGTCTAGACCCCCTAGATTCGACTTCGCTCGACCACGAACTCGATTTCGCCGAATACTTGGACCGCGACATCGATGGCATGCGCATCGGTGTGCCTCGCGAATACATCGTTGACGGGATTGAACCCGGCGTACGCGCCGCTTTCGAAGAATCTCTAACCGTCCTAGAAAGTCTTGGCGCGGTCGTCGAAGAAGCTAGCCTGCCGCTCACCGACCACGCGCTCGCCGTCTACTACATCATCGCCCCTTCCGAAGCCTCAGCAAACCTTTCCAGGTTCGATGGCGTCAAATACGGCATGTCCGTTGATGGGGAGCCAAACGCCCGAGAATCGATCGAAGCGACAAGAGGACGCGGATTTGGCCCAGAAGTGAAACGGCGCATACTCATCGGGACGTATGCACTCTCAGCCGGGTACTACGATGCCTACTACAAGAAAGCACAGCAAGTCAGGACTCTTATCCGGCGAGAGTTCCACGACGCGTTCCAAAAGTTCGACGTAATCGCAACGCCAACATCGCCAACAGTGGCCTTCGAACTCGGAGAAAAAACGCAGGATCCCTTCCAGATGTACCTCAGCGACGTTTGCACCATCCCGGTCAACATCGCAGGACTACCCGGAATATCGGTCCCGTGTGGGATATCCGAGGGATTGCCAGTTGGATTGCAAATCATCGCTCCACAGTTGGGAGACCGCACGGCGTTACAGGTTGCACACGCTTACGAGCAATCGGCGAACTGGAAGCTGACACCACCCACACTATGAACCCACTCACCCCCCTACTGAAGCCATCAATCTTCAAACTCGCCTTGGCGATGTCGATCTTAGCAGCAGCAACGATGCTAGCCTGCACATCAGATTCCGCTACTCAAGAGCCCGGAGGCGAGGTGTCTACAGCGGATGTGGAGTGTCCCGACCTCGAAGAAAATCCCGCCACTGCCGGCGGTGTTCCACTTGGTCCACCACCATCTCTGCCGAACATATTCACCGGAACTGCTTACATAGACGGCAAGCCAGTTCCCGCAGGCGAGCAACTGTACGTCAAACTCGTCACATCACGTTCGCGCTCAACACAAATCGAGCAGAATGGAAAGTTCATCAACATCATCCACGGGCCGGTCAGCGATCTCGACAAAGATGTCGATTTCGTATTCTGTCTAGGAGACCCCGAAGGCAGGGCAGTCAAATCGACAGAAACTTTCGAGTTCAAGAATGAGCCGTTCTTTGAGCGTGACGTCGAACTCAACTTTCCTATGCTGCCTAGCGAGTTGAATGCCCAGTGACGCTCCTCGAACTCGATGGAAGTAGCCCGCAAGTCGATCCGACCGCGTTCGTCAGTGCCAATGCGACTCTAATCGGCGACGTGCGCGTTGGCCCTCAATCCAGCGTTTGGCCGGGTACTGTCATACGAGCCGACAGCGGAACCATCACCATCGGCAGAGGATCGAACGTCCAAGACAACTCCGTAATCCACGCCGACGATGACGCCTCCATCGGCGACGGTGTCACTATCGGACATGGCGTTGTGTGCCACGCCAAAACGATCGGCGACGGATGCTTGCTCGGAAACGGCTCAATACTCAACGACGGTGTGATATTGGGAAACGGGTGCCTCGTCGCAGCTGGCTCAGTTATCCCAGAAAACGCTGTGTTCGATGACAACCAACTCATACGCGGTGTCCCGGGCAAAGCTATCGGCAAACTACGCGCCCGGCACCAAGAACTCCAGAAACGCGCCGCGCTCAGCTACGTCAAGCGGATCAAACGCTACAAGAAGGCTTCGTCTCCAAGCAATCCGCTTTAGCCCACCGTCGTTCTCCCGAAAGCCACCGTCATTCCGGCGAAAGCCGGAAGCTAGCTGGAGGGTGAGGCGAGCAACTACATCCGCTCGGGCGCATTCATTCCCATGATGTTCAACGTCCCGGCCAACACGATGCGCGCCGCGTCTACGAGTAGCAACCGCGCCTTGGTAATCTCAGCGTCAGCCGGATCGCTCGATATCACCCTGCACGCTTCGTAGAACCGCTGCAACTCGCGCGCCACCTCGTACGCAAAATGCGGCATGTGGTGCGGCTCCAGCATCTCCGCTGATCGCGCGATCACATCGGGCAGCTCGTTCAACCGTCGCATTAACGCAAGCTCCTGATGCGTAGTTAGCAACGAAACGTCACCATCTTCGAAATCAATCTCGCGCTCCGATGCAGCGCGCAACACCGCGCAGAGACGCGCATGGGCGTACTGCACATAGAACACCGGGTTCTCCGACGTCTCAGCCTTCGCCAACTCCAGATCAAACTCCATGTGCGTACCCGGAGTCCGCTCCAAGAAGATGTAGTGGCACGCATCCGGACCAACCGCGTCCAACAACTCGTCAGCAGCGATGAAGTTGTCTTTACGCTTGTTGAAGCGCACCGTCTCGTCGCCCTTTTTGAAGTTCACGATCTGGTTGATGATGATCGTCAATTTCTCCGGGGCGACCCCGAGCGAATCCACAACCGCCTTCATCCGTGCTATGTGTCCATGGTGGTCGGCACCCCAAACATTGATAACGCGGTCGAACCCACGCTTCACGAATTTGTTGTAGTGATAAGCGATATCGGTTCCGAAGTAAGAGGGACCGCGCTCCTTGCTCCGAATGATCACGCTGTCGCTCTCGAGACCTATCTTGGTGCCGAGGAACCACAGCGCACCCTCGCGCTCCGATACGTAGCCGCGTTCCTTCAATAATTCAAGCGATTCTTCGAAATCGTCACCGTCGATCAACGACTGCTCGCTGAACCACTCGTCATACTCGATTCCCATCCGCTCCAACGTGCCCCGGATATTCGCCAATGTGCGATCCAATGCTGGGGCTGATATGGCTTCAATAGCTTCGTCTGCATCCAAGTCGGCTACAGCATCACCTAACTCGGAATACAACTCGGCACCAAGTTCAACGACATACTCGCCGGGATATGACTCCGCACCGAGTTCAGCGTCCTTACCTGCCGCCTGCAGAAAACGCACATACGCAGATTCCGCAAATATGCGCATCTGATTGCCAGAATCGTTCACGTAGTACTCGCGCTGCACATCGTAGCCCGCAGCATCCAAGATGTTCGCCAACCCGTTGCCGATGGCAGCACCGCGCACATGCCCTATATGCAACGGCCCCGTCGGATTCACGCTCACAAACTCCACCTGAACGCGTTGCCCGGCACCAACATCTAGATGTGCAAAACCAACACCCGATTCCCGAATCACATGAATCTGGGAACGCAACCATTCATCGTCCAGCTTGAAGTTGATAAACCCCGGACCAGCGATGCTCACGTCCTTAACCATCGAAGTCGGCGCGAAGCTATCAACGATCTCAGTTGCGATCGCTCGTGGAGCCATTCGCATGCTCGACGCCAACGCCATCGCCACGCTAGTGCTGTAGTCCCCGTGCTCCGCATGTTTCGGACGCTCGACCATCGGAGTCACTTCGCCGATCTCCGGCAACGAATTCGAAGCGATCGCCGACTGAAGCGCCGAAACGACTATTTCTGCTATCTGTTTTTGCGGGTGCATCTTCAACCCCATCTCATTCACGAAATACGCTCCACAGGACTTGCCCATGCGCATGTATCCTGCTATCACACCACCTCACATATATAAGGATAAGAAACCGCAATCCTAGCACGACTGCAAACCCACACACAATCGCCATGCCAAACCCTGAAGAAATCTCCAACGCCGGCCAACGCGCCAGCATACCCATTTCCGAGGACCACGCCAAGCTCGTCGCGAAATCCAGCGATTCGCTATTCGACGCTATCGACACTGTGCGGTCCATGGATTACCAAGACCACGAACCTTGCAACGTGTTCAACCCAGTGGTCTTGATAGACGTTTCTGACAAAGGGGGCGACCAATGAGCGATAGAAGCGAAGACCTGGCGTTCGCTTCGATCCACGAACTGGCGCCCAAAATCAAAGACGGCTCCGTATCACCAGTCGAACTGACACAAATCGCACTCGAGCGCATTGGAAAATTCGACTCGAAACTGAACGCCTTCCTCGACATTTGGACAGACGAATCGCTCGCAACCGCTGCAAAAGCCGAACAAGAGATCGCAAACGGCGACTACAAGGGATCTATGCACGGAATCCCCATTGCTCTCAAAGACCTCGTCGACGTTGAAGGTAAAGCGACCACCGGCGGCTCCAAGGTCCTGCAGTCCAACATCGCCACATCGAACGCGGCTGTTACCAACCGTTTGAACCGCGCCGGCGCGATCACCCTCGGCAAAACCAACCTCGTCGAAATGGCGTTAGGTTCCGCCGGCGTAAACCCATACACCGGCGACGCCCGCAACCCGTGGGACACCGACAAGATCACCGGCGGTTCCAGTAGCGGATCCGGTGCCGCTGTTGCTGGTGGACTGGTATACGGCGCACTCGGCTCCGACACCGGCGGAAGCATACGCATGCCAGCATCCCTCTGCGGAATCGCCGGATTGAAGCCGACCTACGGGCGAGTGCCGCGCTCCGGCGTGCTCGATCTTTCGTGGAGCAAAGACCACGTGGGACCAATGACGCGACGAACCGCAGACTGCGCACACATGCTCAACGTCATCGCAGGACACGATCCACGCGACATCGCATCCTCCATTCGACACGTTCCCGACTTCGCAGCCGACCTCGACAAAGGTTTAGACGGATTACGCATCGGGATACCCGAACACTATTTCTTCGACCCTGACGTCGTCGATCCTGAAGTATTGTCAAGCGTCAACGACGCGATCGCGTTGCTGGAGAGCAACGGCGCCGAACTCGTTTCCATGCCGATGGAGTGGGTCGCGCACGGACGCGCCATAAACATCATCATCTCCGTCGCCGAGAGCCTCGCGGTGCACGAAAAGCTGATCGCCGAACATGCGGACGACTACACGCCAGCCGTCCGCACCCGAATCCTGACCGCTCTAAATTTGCCAGCCGTCGATTACATCCGCGCCCAACGCGCCAGACAGGCGTTCAGCGTCCAAATGGCAGAAGCGACCAAAGACATCGACGTTCTCGCAACCCCCTCCATACCCGTACTCGCCCACACGATCGCTGAATGTACCGTTCCACCCGGCGAAGCACTCGCCGAAAAGAGTCACGAAATCCCACTCTTCACCTCAATCTTCGATGTCACTGGCGAGCCCTCACACTCGGTACTCTGCGGTTTCGACTCCACAGGAATGCCGATCGGCCTGATGATTTCCGGTCACGCATTCGACGAAACAACCATCCTACGCGTCGGTCACGCCTACGAAGAACTGACCAACTGGCACAAGAAAAGACCGCCAATTGACATCGCGGGATAGGAGGTCTCAGAAATCCCCTCTCCCCTTCGTGGGAGAGGGTTAGAGCCTGCCCCGGACTTGATCCGGGATGAGCGGGAATCGGAGCCAAGGGGCGCTGCAACCCACCCAAACAAGCAACAACCATCCTTCACATCATTCATCATCATTCGCATCCTAGTTCAAACCTCATGCACGCCGAAACCGACTCCACGCACCCCAAAAAGCGCACACGATACGACCGATACGTAAACCGTCCTTCGATGCGCAAAGAACGCGGATTCGCATGCATCGCACTCGACCGACCTACTGACCCGATCAACGTCGGTCACGCACTACGCGCCGCCTTCTGCTTCGACGCCAGATTAGTCATCATCGGCGGAAATCCGTCAGGAATCCGACTACCGAAACTCCATACCGACCCGATGCGGTCATTCCGCCACGTCCCGGTCATAAAGTCCACCAATCTCCTCGATGCCGTCCCCGAAGGCACCACCATCGTCGGCATCGAACTCTCCGACGACGCATCCACACTCATGGACTTCGATCACCCCGAACGCGCCTGCTACATCTTCGGACCTGAAAACGGCTCCATCTCCGACGACATCCTCGACCGTTGCGCTCACAAGATCATGATCCCCACGATGGCATCCCTCAACCTCGGAATGACCGTCAACATCGTCATGTACGACCGATTGGCGAAAGCATGGCCAAAGCTGCAATCTAGGCTCGAAAGAATCGACGCATCATCGTCCGAAACCGAGTCCGAGCCGAATTCGTGATCCGATCCCTATCACCAAGCCGTTCGCGCTTCCAAGGCGTCTACTACGGCTGGTACATGCTCGCCGGTGCATCACTCATGAACGCCCTCGGCGGCACCATCGTTTGGCAAGGCTTCGCCGTATTCTTCATCCCCGTCGCCGAATCCCTAGGAATCGCATACTGGCAAACCTCTCTCGCATTCGCACTCGCCAGAGCCGAAAACGGCGTCCTCGGACCCATCACCGGATGGGCCCTCGACAAATTCGGCTACATACCACTCATCCTTGCCGGCACGCTAATCACCGGATTCGGATACATCCTCCTATCCCAACAAGACACCTACATCGCCTTCCTCCTCGTCTATCTCTGCGTCGTATCGATAGGCTCGTCAACCTCCTTCATGCAGGCGACAACCGCCGCACTCAACACCTGGTTCATCCGCT
>DAOUJE010000102.1:0-9167 GCA_034423055.1 Dehalococcoidia bacterium
GAGTTCGAGATCGACTTCCAGGCGTTCGTGATGGACATGGCTGGCAACATCGGCTTCTCGGATGCCGATGCTACGAGCCCGCGCTACATCAACGACTTGGGTCAGAAAGACGCAGACAAGCGCATCAAGGATATAGAAAAGGCCGTTCTCGGTTACTACTCAGCGCACATCGTAACGCTGGACGAGAAGGACCCCGACATAATCGAGGCCAAGTCTGCGACTGGCTACTACGGTCTGAACTCCGACGGCAAAGCGATTGCGGACCGGTTCGGCATCATGGTCGAGTTTGACGGTCCGATCGCGGCATCGTCGGTATCTACCAACACGTTCTCGGTGGAGCTTGACGATGGAAGCGATGCCATGGTGGTCGCCCACAAGGTGGACAAGAACTACGTCTTCTTGAAGCTGGGCTCTGAGCTGGCGTCCGACGCCACTCCGAAGATCGACATCGTGCAAGGCGAGAAGGTCGAGGACATGGCCGGCAACGAAACGTTCGGCAGGGAGCAGGACGAGTTCGAGGCTCAAGACGGCATCTCGCCGAAGCTGACGGTAACATTGAGCGGCGGTTCTGGCAGCGGCACCGGCGACCAAGGTCCGGCGAAGCTGACCAAGGACCAGATCACGGTCATGGTCTCGTCGGACGAGGAGTTGCAAGGTGCGCCACGCATCGCGGTGGTGTGCAGCAGCCTCGAGTGGAACGAGGGCAAAGCCGCAATCGAAGGCTCATCGGACCTTATCGGCAAAGACATCGATGACTACGTAGCGAACCGTAGTGGGGCGTTCAGCAGCAACCAGCCGGGCGATACCCCGGTGATGACTTCGCCGAAAACCGCGAAGAGCGACGCTGCTGGCAGGATGTATGACTACACCTGCGGCTACGACGAGAACGACGACGAGTTTGACGACCAGTTCGTCATCGCAACTCCGGCACAGGCGCACGCTCGCCCGGGCGAGAACTGGGACTACACCTGGAAGAATCCGGGCGGAGAGCCTGGACATGACTCGCCGGCGTTCAAAGACGGCTCGTTGACTGTCGTGGCGTTCGCCCGCGACCGCTCTCGATATGCCCACCGTGACGAAACCAACGTCCAGAACTGGGGTTCAACATCGGCTGAGTTCACGCTGGACACTGACCTTAAAGACCCGACGCAGGATGCTGGTAGCGACTTGCAGCCGGCTCCAGACGGGAAGTCTAAAGAGGCGCGGCCGTTCGTGCTGATCGAATTCAACGAGGGCACGTCGGTAACCCTGGACTCGGTTCAGCTTGACGACGTAGAGATCGCTGGCGAATTCGAGCAGCCTGACACCAACCGGTTCCTGTACTGGCCGCTGAGCCTGTCGCAGGGCGACCACGAGGTGGAGGTCGAGGCTACGGACGCTGCGGGCAACGAAGTTTCCTTCAGCTACGACTTTGAAGTGGTGGCACGCGGTGACTTTGTGATCGCGCTGAACGCGGGATGGAACGCCATCTCGGTTCCGGCGGATCCGGTCGACACTGCTATCGGCTCGGTCTTCACCGACTCGGACATCACGACGGTCATCGGCTGGGACACTCAGGGCTGGCGCATCGCAATGCGGCGCGACGGCGTCTGGGAATCGAACGAGAAGTACGGCGCATTGAACGAGATTCGTGCCCGGTACGGGTACTGGGTGAAGTCGGACGGCTTCGTGCGGCAGCCGGTCGAGCTTAAGGGCGGCACCTCACGCGACGCAGGCGGAACACCGATCTTGCTCTCGATTCCGACGGAACCGGGTTGGAACTTCGTCGGCGTGGTCGACCAGGACGGCGATCAGACCGAGGACCACTTTGACCACTCGTTGAAGGGCAGCGACAACATGCCTATTGCTGCGAGCGAGTATCTGGGCTCGAACTACGTGCGAGCGTACACGTGGGATGCGACGTTCAGCCGCTTCGACGTGGTGCGACCGAACGACGTGCCGACGATCGGCTCTGGCATCTGGGTCTACTACCCGGAGACCGGCGGCATCGCGCCGTAGGAACCCCCTTTAATTCCCCCTTTTGCTGACGCAAAAAGGGGAGGAAGGATACGGTAGGGGCGGTTCGCGAACCGCCCCTACTTTTTTGTACGCCCCTTTCGTGGGACGAAAGGGGCGCGAGCGCAACGAGCGGGGTATGCGTGGGCGGAGGGGGTGTCATGCGGGTATGCGTGGGTGGAAGGGGTGTCATGCTGAGCATGGTCGAAGCATCTCTCGGGAGATTCCTCGGCTACGCTCGGAATGACATGGCTGCGTTCGGAATGACAGGGCTGCGCCTCGGAATGACATGGCACGACTCGAGTGGCATGGCGCGGCTCGTTCGCGGCGCGCATCGCTGACGGGCATCCCCCGCGAAGGTCGCTTCGCTCCTTCGCGCCCCCTTCGCTTCGCGAAAGGGGCTGGGGTGCTAGTTAGAAACCGATCTGTCGGTTGGTAGAATTCTCGATGCGTTCGAGCATCTGGAGCATTGTTTTCTGATTTTCTTCGAGCGCGGTGACTCGCTCGTTAAGACTGGTAAAAACGGTCAGCAGGGATGTGAGTGAAGTGGTGAGATGCATGAGCGTGGCATCGATCCTATCAAGACGTTCTTCGACGCGATCCATGCGCTCTTCCAAGCGGTCAAGGCGCAGATCGACTTGGTCGAAACGTGCGTCGACGTCTTTCTTGGTGGCGAGTTCTTCGTGGGTGTGGGTGCTGGTGGTCATATTGCGCGTTTAGTTTACATGAGTTGGGTTGGAGTTCGCACCTGCGTCATCTCCGGTGCCCTTGCGAGCTCAGTCATTCCTGATTTTCGTCGCGCATGATGGCCCTGAATGCTTTGGCTGCCTGGTCGTCTGGGATGCTTTCGGCCAAGGCTTTCAAGACGCTGTTCAAGTGTTTGATCTGTCTGGCGTGCGTTTCGTGTGCGCGGCGGATTGCGAAGAACCAACCAGACACTCCAACGATTACCCCACCTATCACGCTGGCTATGACGCCGATGATTAGCGTTTCGATCAACACAGGTGCTTGGATGCGATTTCGCGCACTGCGACCTTTTGCCGTTGCAGACGGGCGTTGTAGTCGTCGGAAAGAGGCGAAACGTCTGGCAATTCGTCTTGTGGAGACTGTCTGATTTCGCGCAAGACCGCATCTCGGTATTCGCGTTGGATCTCCAAGTAGCGATCAACTGCCGCGCGGATCTCGGGGATGTTCAGCAGACCGTCAACATCCAATTCATGCTCGTCAACCGTGGCAGTCGCTGATGTCTGTGTAGGGCTGATCATCGAAATTGCACTCCACTTGATCTATGAGATGCTTTGAATCTAGCATAGACCGGGATCTCAACTCTCCGCAATTGCGCGTCTAGGGAAAGAGTTTGAGGATGGCGACTGCGAGCCCCACCACGGCGATCATTGCGCCGGTGAGTCTGACGGTCATCCGAAGTTCGAGGGCTTTCAGCTCGGTGTGCATTTCGCCACGAAACTCAACCATATCTTGCCGCAGTTCCGAGATTTCTTCCCGCACACCTCCGATGTCGGTTTTTGTGTCTTCTCGTACACCTCCGATATCCGCTTTGGTGGCGAAGTCTTTGAGGTCTTCGGGTTTTACGGTGTCGCGATCGATGGTTTCGCCGAGAGCCTTTACGACGGCTTCGGCTTGCGCTTCGTCGAATCCTGCGTCTTGCAGGTCTTTGACGATTCTGTGAGTGTCGAAAGTGATGGTGGCCATTTGCTCAACAGATTATCACGCGCCGCCTGCCCATCTTAGTTCAGAAAACGTCAGGGAAAGAGTTTGAGTATGGCGACTGCGAGCCCCACCACGGCGATCATTGCGCCAGTGAGTCTGACGGTCATCCGAAGTTCGAGGGCCTTCATCTCGGTGCGTAACTCCGCGATGTCTTGTTTGGTGGCGAAGTCTTTGAGGTCTTCGGGTTTTACGACGTCGCGATCGACGGTTTCGCCGAGGGCCTTTACTACGGCTTCGGCTTGCGGTTCGTCGAATCCTGCGTCTTGCAGGTCTTTGACGATTTTGTGGGTGTCGAAAGTGAGGGTTGCCATTTGCTCAACAGATTATCACACTCCTCTCCGCCGCCTTGGGCATACTCCGCTCACTCGCTACGCTCGTGCGCGCCCCTTTCACGTTGCGAAAGGGGCTGGTTGTTTTGCCCCTTTCGTGTGGACGAAAGGGGCGCGAGTGCAACGAGCGGGGTATGCGTGAGCGGGATATGACGTGCGAAAATCAATGAATCGATTAATTGGGGGTTTACGCGCGCAGAGAGAATTGGGTATCATATACTTTTCATGGCACGTCGCGCGCGTTGCGCGTTGGCGCGCTTGCAAGTATTATGCAAACATCGCACAGATCCGGACAGAGGGCGTTGCGGACTTCGCTTGGCTTTGCAGTTGAGCAAATCTGCGCACGATCGTGCCGGGAAAGTAAGCAGGAGGACTGAAGCGTGCAGCTTTCAGCGAGAATCTTGACAGCACTGGCAGTGCTCGCATTTACTGTTGCCGTAGTGGCTGGCAGAGGTGCGACCGACGAAGTCAGCGCAGCTACCGGAACGATCGACGCCATGAATGTGGGCGCGTGCACGACGACCAATGCCGATGTGCTGAAGATCGCCGACTGCAAAATCGGAGTGGATGGTAGTGCAGGCGACGGCAACACCAAAGCCTTCTTCGAGGCGGAGGCACTGTCCGCAGCCATCGAAGTAGATGAGCTCTATGCCACCTATGCCCACGACCCCAAGACGGCTGCTGAAGCGCCACGCGGTATCGTCGCAAACGGCGACCTTATAAAGATCAGCATCAAAGACACCGGCCGCGATCGCAGAGACCCAGTGCTCATTGGGATCGATGGAGCCACCGATTACAGTGCTGCCGACACTGGTGTGCGGTCGGACGTGGATGAGGATGGTGGCACGACTGCCGACAAGAATGTCTTCAAAGCCATGGGCAGCGATCATGTGTTGAATGATGACTACGATGCAGCCGAGGCCGGCTCTGACGGCGGCTCGCTGAAGGTCGTTGCCGATGCGCTTGGCGTAAAAGAAGAAGATACGGCAGAGTGGAAAGAGTTGATGGGTTTGCCGTTGCAGATGCCGCATTTCGGGGTAGCTACAGCGACGACTTACCAGACCTCTGGGTCGTACACGATCAACTTCACAGGCCATGACGCTGACAATCCATACAGGCCGATTGCGCCGAAAGGTGTGGTGAAATTCTTTGGAAGTCTCGCCGACGAAAGTGACGGCACGAAAAGCAAATTCATGGACCTTGGCGGTAACGTCAAACTCGACGAGGACGTGATTTCGGGCGAACCGAATGTTCCTCCGGCGATGGTTTTGAATGTCAGCGTTCCTAGTGGTAAGGATGTCGTCTTGGAAGTCATCTACTACGAGACGAGCGATCAGGAGAGTTTGATGGGTGGAGAGACCTACTGCTCAGGTAGTGACGGCGTTGGCAAGGACGGCGATTGCCCAGCAGGCGCGACTCCTAGCAACGAACCAATGAATGTCGTCTACACCAGCGACGAGAAGAATAGGAACACTGCTCTGCTCGTGCAGGCGACAGCGGACGGCAATGATACCGACGCGCACTTGTACTTGATGGAGACCGGGCGTTTCGACGGTATTTATGAGGGCTTCCTGCGCCTGACCGATGCCGATGGCAATGGCGGTGGTGGTGATGATGGGAACTGGGGACAGATGGTTGGTGATGCGGAGAATGCCATGGTGGACGGTGCTGCGGTGCTCGGTGTCGGAAACGGGCCGGTCGTTATCAACTACCGCGACAGTGACGGGCGTAGCCGCTCGTTCGAGATCCAGATCGACATCGATCCGCCAACGATCAACGTAGATTCGCCGGTTCACAAGAGCCGTAGCGACGATGAGAAACCGTCGTTCATCGGGACTATCAACGACGGTGATGCCGGCTTAGCCGCGGATACCTTCCAGCTGTACGTCGATAACAACCCGACCGATGCCGGGGACGATTACATGGTGCTGATGGGCCTTGATGCGGACTATGTTGTTGACGGCACTGATGGAATAGACAGGCGCTTGGAATACAAGGGCTATGGAGATACCGCTAAGTACGGTGTCGTCATGCCTGGTAGCTGGATGGCGGCTGATTCGAATAATGATCCGGGCAAGAAGAAGTACAGGTCAGTCGAGGCGGATGCCTACTCCAATGGCGCGCCAGACGGTGAATTCGCGGACGAGATCGAGATCGACTTCGACGAACAGGCTAATTTCAGCTTCGAGGACGGTGGTTTCAACCATGGGATTGATTTCCAGGCGTTGGTGCGTGACCTTGCCGGTAACGTCGGGTTCTCTGACAGCGACCCGGTAAAGCCGCGCTTCATCAATAACCTTGGGGCAGAGGCAGACGATCGCGGCGATGCGCCGAACGTGCTCGGTGTTTTCTCGAAGCACGTGGTGTACCTCGACGAGGTCGACCCGTACATCCACGCCGATCGCACGGTCACTGGTTTCTACGGCTTGAATGACAAGAAGCCGGTCCGGGACCGCAGCGCGGTCATGGTCGTGTTCGACAATGATGTGAACGGTTCACTGATCGACGCTGGCACCTTCATGCTGGAGGATGGCGATGGCAACGGTATCGCTATCGCTGATGTGTTGGTGGAAGGCCAGCTGGTCTTCCTGAAACTCGACGAAGAGCTGGCATCTGATGCTACGCCGATGTTGAGCATCGCAGAAGGTCGCGAAGTCGAAGACTTGGCCGGCAACATCCTCGGCGACAAAGAGCACATTCTCAAGGCCAATGGTGATAGGACCACTTCGGTCAAGGTGAAAGACGGTATCCAACCGGTCTTTACGTTGACGTTGAGCGGTGGCTCCGGCACTGGTGCCGGCAGCGAAGGGCCGACGAAGTTGACGAAAGAAGCGATGGACATCGCGATCGAATCGGACGAAGACATCAACGGTGCGCCGAGGGTGTCGGTGATCTGCTCGAACATCGGCTGGACGGAACAAGATGCGGATGGCAATGATGTCAGTCGTGATCTGGATGACTTCGTGAGTGCCCGGACCGGCTACACAGACATGAGGGATGCACCTGAAGGCGCAATGTGCGGCGGTGCCGCGATGCCGACGGAATTCATCGCATCATGGTCGCTGTCACGTCCTGGCAACAACTGGGTCTACGCATGGCGCAACTCGCCGAGTGATGCGAGTAGTCACCTTCCTGATGGAGGCATAACAGTGGTCGTATGGGGCCGCGATCGTTCCAGCTTCGACTACTACGACGGTAGTGTTGAGCGTATGAACTACGGTTCCGAGACTGCGGCGTTTACGCTTGACAACACGTTCAACAGCCCGTTGAACAGTGACGACTCTGGTGGCGAAGTACAGCCAGACCCCAACTCCGACGTCGCTGAGCCGCGTCCGTTCGTCATGCTCGACTTTGCAGGCGAGCGCACGAATGTCAGTGTGACCAAGTTGACGGTTGACGGAGATGATGTTTTGGCATCGTTAGACTCCATCGGCGAGAACCGGTTCCTGTACTGGCCCGAGGCCTTGGAATATGGCGAGCACACGGTAGAGTTTGATGCCCGCGACGCGGCCGACAACAAACCGTCCGGTGGTACGAAGTTCACCTTCAATGTCACGCAGCGCGATCCGTTCGTGCTGGACATCTCCGCTGGTTGGAACGCGGTCTCGTTCCCGGCCAACCCGGTCGACACTGCGCTTGACGCAGTCTTCACCGACTCGGCTATCGACCGCGTGGTCGGCTGGAACCCGATGAGCGAGACTGGCCCGTGGAGCATCGCGTCCCGTGTCGACGGCGTATGGACGACCAGCGAGAACTTCGCACCGTTGACCGACATAGTGGTTCGCTACGGCTACTGGGTGCACTCGATGGGATTCATCAAGCAGAGCGTCGATCTTGAAGGCCCGATCAACCGTGAGACTGGCGGGAAGCCGAATCCGATCGGTATTCAAACCGTCCCGGGTTGGAACTTCATCGGTGTAGTCGATCAAGACGGCGACCAGACCGAGGACGACTACGGCAAGGATCTGCGCCGCAAGGATCCGCAAGCTAAGGATCCAGCAGGCGATGTCGTAACTGCCGAGGACTACATGCCAGGCTTCAAGCGTGCCTACACATGGGATGCGATCGCCAACGGCTACCGTATCCTCGAAGACGGCGACGCGGTGAAAATCGGTAAAGGCATCTGGGTCTTCTTCCCAGACGGCACTACAGTAGCACCGTAAGGCACAGCCTCAGTAATTCCTTGGTCGTTCCCGCGCAGGCGGGAACCTGGGAGAGCGAAGAGACACCCCCGCGGAGACGCGGGGGTGTTTTTTGAACTAGGATGCTGAGGATGAGTAAGGATGCGAAGGATCGATGGTGTTTGACGCACTTGCGGAAAGGACGGCTGCGTGATGGACAAGAGGGGGCTTCACGGAGATTTGACGGGCGCTGTGATCGGGTGCGCGATGGAAGTGCATTCGGTTCTGGGCGCTGGTTTCCAGGAGGTGGTGTATCAGCGTGCCCTGGATTTCGAGATGACGCGTGCGGGCATCGATTTCGGACGCGAGGTGGAGATGCCGATCTTCTACAAGGGCCGGCAGGTGGGTGTTCGGAGGGTGGATTTTCTGGTCGCCGACGCGGTCTCGGTCGAATTGAAGGCCGTGGGGAAGCTGGACGACGTGCATCGTGCGCAGGGGATCAACTACTTGGAGGCGTTCAACGTGGAGATCGGTCTTCTTCTGAACTTCGGTTCCCGTCGCCTCGAGTTCCAGAGGCTGTTCAACAACCGCTACATCCCCGGCCGGCGTCGCCGCGGCTTCAATGGTTGAATCGATGCCGCCTGTCCTTCGCATCCTTCCCCTTCCTTCGCATCCTAGTTCAAAAGATGCGGCTGATGCTGCGCCGCTCGGCTTCTCGGAGCGCGCCCCCTTTGTCCTTTCGGACATTTCCCCCGCGAGCGGAGGAAACCCTTGCGGGGAGCTTTCGTCGTTCCCGAAAGTTCTTCGTCATTCCCGCGCAGGCGGGAATCTGGAGAGCGGACAGACGTCCCGCGGAGACGCGGGGGTGTTTTTTTGTCTGCCCCCGGATTTTAAGGATTTGAATGGTTGAGGGATGATGGGTTGCGATTGCGCTCCTCCCCTTTTTGCGTCAGCAAAAGGGGGACGCGGCGAGCGCAGCGAGACGCAGGGGGTT
>DAOUJE010000103.1:0-32954 GCA_034423055.1 Dehalococcoidia bacterium
TACGCCATCGGCAAAGCCGAACCTGTATCCCTCATGGTAGAAACCCGAGGCACCGGCAAACTGCCGGATACCACGATCGCAGCAATTGTCGGCAACACTTTCGACCTGCGCCCCAGCGGCATCATCGAATCTTTGAACTTGCGGCGCCCAATTTATCGACCTGTCGCTGCATTTGGTCACTTCGGTCGACAGGATTTGGATCTGCCCTGGGAGCGCACGGACAAGGCTGATGCCCTAAAAGCTGCCGCTGGCATCTAAATCCATTTTGCCTATAACTAATGACCGACCAACCCGACATCCGATTCGGAACCGACGGATGGCGAGCCATCATCGGCGATGACTACACCTTTGAAAACGTCCGCGCCTGCGCCGCCGCCGTGGCGTTAGATGTTCTAGCGACGGGTCAGCAACAACGCGGCATAGCCGTCGGATACGACACGCGGTTCCAATCAGCGCAGTTCGCTCAGTCCGCCGCGGAGGTAATCGCGGATCACGGTATACCTGTCTATCTGACTGACCGACCATTGCCAACTCCCGCTTTGAGCTACGCAGTAACAACCCACAACGCCGCCTGCGGAGTGATGATCACCGCAAGCCACAACCCATCCGAATACAACGGCTTCAAAGTCAAATCCCAAGCTGGCGGCAGCGCACCACCCAAACAAGTAGAACGCATCGAATCCCACCTAGCCCCTTTCGCAGAACCAAGCGTGCACCCGAATTCCCCCACCTCTAGGAGGGGGCTAGGGGGAGGCCCGTCCCCTTCGCGAAGCGTAAGGGGACGCGAACGAGCGGAGCGAAGTTCGCAGGGGATGCCCGGGGCGGAGGGGAACATCCAACCCACCAACATGCTCTCCCCCTACCTAGACCAACTAACCTCATTAGTTGACATCGACCGCATCAAATCCGCTGGCTTAAACATCGCCGTCGACTCCATGCACGGCTCCGGCGCAGGAATCGTCGCAACCCTCCTCCAAGGCGGTAAAACCCAAGTCACCGAAATCCGAGACGAAATCAACCCCGCATTCCCCGGAATGAAGCAACCAGAGCCGGTGGAAGACAATCTGGCTCCTCTGATCTCCGCGATCAAAGGTTCCTACCGTCATTCCGGCGAAAGCCGGAATCCAGAGGGGCAGAAAACGGGGCGTACTTTCGACGTCGGACTAGCCACCGACGGCGACGCCGACCGCCTAGGCGTAGTTGCCGAAAACGGCACCTACCTCACCACCCTCGAAGTCTTCTCCATGCTATTCCACCACCTCAAGTCCCGACGCCACCTACCCGGCGGCGCAGCATGCACCATCACCATGTCCAGCATGATGGACCGACTCGCCGAACATCATTCCACTGATCTCTACCGCACCCCCGTCGGCTTCAAATTCGTCGGACCCGCAATGATCGACAACCAATGCGTACTCGGCGGCGAAGAAAGCGGAGGATACGCCTTCGCCGGACACATCCCCGAACGCGACGGTCCCCTATCCGCCCTATTCTTCCTAGAAAGCATGGCAACCTCCGGCAAAACCCCAACTCAACTCCTCAACGAAATCCACCAAATCACCGGACCACACACCTTCCGCCGCATCGACATCCAATTCACCCCCGACCAACGCAACCGCATCGCCACCACCCTATCCTCCGACGCCCCAACCTCCCTGGGCGGCCTCCAAGTCCTAAACGAAGACCGCCGCGACGGGCTCCGCCTAGACCTCCAAAACAACGCCTGGACAGTAACCCGCCTATCCGGCACCGAACCCCTCCTACGCATCTACGCCGAAGCCCCAACCGAACAGCTACGAGACGCCATCCTAAACGATTTTAGTGCGCATTTGGGCGTTTAGCCCCTTTCGTCAGACGACCGGAATGTGATCGGAAAATGCCGGATCCGCACTCCGAAACGGGGCCGGAGTCCAGAGGAGCTGGACAGGGGTGGAAAGTACCATTGAAACATCAAGGCGTGGCGGAATGGTCGACGAGCATCCATTGGTAGCATGTGGCTGCGGTCATGCGGATCAAATCCCGCCTACCCCATCAGACGTGGCAAAATCGGGAACTTTCACTTTGAGGCTGGTTCTTCACTTATGACGATGGCTGGGCATCTTAGCCCGTTCTGCTAGTCGAAACCGAGCCCGGAATCTAATTACCAGTGATACCTGCAAAAGATAGGGTATTCATAGCGTCTAGACTTCAATGATGTAACCATTTGCCGGTTGCCCGTTACTATCCCTCCCCTCGAATTTCCGAATTGTCCTTAGTAACTCATACGCCTGTATGGCTTCTGTACACCCGGAATGGTTGCAACCGTTACCAGCCCTCATCTCATTGCACGCCTTTGACAACGCCCAGTTCGCCAATTCGCTAGGATCCAATATACGCTCCTTTTTGATCATGCCTTAGTCGGTACAGTCTTGTAGTGTACGGTCGTACTTTCGGTAGCCTCCGTTGGAGGCTCACCTCGAAGTTGTGGCAGTACTCGACGCTGACGGAGGCGAATCCAGCCCTCGGGCACCGAACCCCTACTCAACATCTACGCCGAAGTCCCAACCAAAGCCCAGCGAGAAGCCATCCTAAACGACTTCCGCACGTTTTTGGGGGTTTGAGGGCTGCACAGCCTTCACTTACGATTGCAGTAATAGACCCGCACCGCAATGATATCAAGGAGTGAGCAATGATCGAACTAGATGATTCTCAACGTTTATTCTGTCAGTCCAATCGGCGAAACATCCGCCTCTTGGCACCTGCTGGTTGCGGCAAAACAGCGTCACTTTTGTACCGTTGCCGCGAGTTGGCGCTCCGGGCAGGCAACAATCCTCGATTCTTAATCGTGACGTTCACTAAATCCGCCCGTGCAGAACTACAAGACCGTTTGCAAAGCGACAACGACTTTGGCGGTTTAGACGGTCATGTGACCGTCACGACGTTAAATGCCTATGGGTTTCGCCAAATCCGAAATCGCGTCCGTAATCCCAAGTTGCTGGAGACTAGGAGCGATTATCATTTCGCAATGCTCAACCAACTTCGACCCGCGTGGGAGAAACACGAGCATATTGGAAATGCCATTACAGGGAGGAATCGAAACGCACCTCGGCGGATACTCGAGATCATGGACAACTTAAAGTCGATGGGATTCGACCACACGTCGGACCTAAACCTCGGGGCATTCCGTTCGCGCCTACAAGCGCTAGCAGAACAGGGGCTAACCTGGCGGATCGAGGAGCAATTCGAATGGTTAACTCGGATAGGAATACTTGATGCCATAGAGAAGCGGAAGGCTGATGGCCCCTCTAGGAACGTACGAGAGTTCTATAACAGGTTCTTCCAGTTCTGGCGTGACGCCTCTGATGCGCTGTTGGGGCAATCAACCTTCACGTTCGAAGATCAGAAGTACTGGGCGTATCTCGACCTCAAGTCGCCGGGCCCTGATGGGAAGCGAAAACGTCCGATTTCTGGGGCGGCTCGGTACGACCACGTACTTGTTGACGAATTCCAAGACATCAATCCATTGGATCTGGCTTTGATCAGAGTCATTGCCGAACGAAATCGTGCCACGTTGACGATTGTAGGAGACGACGATCAAGCGATTTTCGAGTGGCGTGGTGCTTCGCCTGAGTACATTGTCAACCCCCAAGAGTATTTCGGGGTACAGTTCACTGACCACCAACTCCAGATCAACTATCGTAGCCCTAGACAAATCGTATCTTTGTCACAAAATCTAATCAACCACAACTTGAACAGGGTAACGAAGACGGTCAAGCCTTCCAAACACGCTGGCGATGCCGATATCGAACTCATGCCGACGGAAGGAATCAATGATCGGCTATCACGCGTTACTGCGATCGTCAAGGGCACCGAACCCAACCGTGTAGCCGTCATAGGCCGCTTCAAACGGCAACTCATACCATTTCAGATCTACTTCGCTCAAGATGGCGCTCCTTTCAAGACCGCTTCAGATTTGGATATATTCGGGAGTAAAGCATTCGACGACTTGATTCGCCTAATGGAGATCTGGGAAGTACGTTCAGAACAGCGAAGGACTGGTCAAACAGTTAACGATGCGATCACAATTTGCGAATTCGTGTATCGATATCCGTTGAGCAAGAAAGACAGAGAGAACCTAAGACGACACCTGAGTTCTTGCGCCCCCAAATCCACCATCGAAGCGGTAACAGCCATTAACTCTTACGGAGGGCCCAATTTGAAGCAAAGCCCCCGAGGCAAGCTAAATCTCTATGAGGGTGCAGGTTCGTTCGTTAGTGCCATTGATCTTTCCGACGCGATCGGCGTAGTGTCAGATGGATTCGGCGGACTGAGTTTCGATTGGGAACGGGCAGAAGATGATGTTTGGTATACGGATCCACCACTGAAGCAACTTTCTTCAATTGCCGAAAATGACGGCTTAGAAGTCTCCGGTCTCATCGATCGACTAGAACGTGCGAAAGAGCAAATCCGAGAGTACCGAAGTTTCGAAGACGATGATGAACCATCGGAATCTGCGACATTGCTTGAGCGTCCATTACATCTGATGACCGCACATCGAGCCAAGGGCAAGGAGTTCGACACTGTCGTGATATTGGATACCGATGATCGAACGTGGTCCACCAACACTAAAGACGAACGGCGGTCAGAAGCCGAACGCCGACTTTTCTACGTCGCGTTCACCAGGGCGCAAAAGAAAGTAATCATGCTTCATGAAAAAGGTGCCCCTCTGAGTCCGTTCGTGGAAGAGCTAGGCGATCCCTCGTTACTCAGACGCGCTTAGTGACGATAGGCATCGTCCCCACCCAAACCCATCCGTTCCAAAGCGTCTGAACAAAATCCCACCAATCCCTGGATCCACCCAATCCCCGGTTCAGACGATTTTGAACAAGTTTTATACTTCGTCAAAAATTCATCATGCCGGAGTTTTGCCGCTAAAATGCCGATTTTGTTCTAAATTCCACCTCCAACCAAACCCCTGAATCTTACGAAAACCACCATACTCAACCCACAAACGCCGTTACCCGCCCCATCCCTCACACCTCATCCCGAATAACGCCACAAAACACCCCAATAGCGATCATGCCGCTACAGCGGCATCTAGCGGCATCCCAGCGGCATGACGCGGCAAGATCGCGGCTATACAACGTCTCAATAACTCAAACCGCCACCCAGCTCGGACCCCCATCTCGATCAACAATCTTCCCCATACTCATCCCCGTCGGCAGATGACCCGACACCACCGTCCAACCCTCCGACTGCGCACGCCACAGCAACCACCTCCGTGAAGCAGTCGAAAGGTCCTGCCGCCAGTCGAAAACCGGACACCAATGCTGCTCCCGTACCTGCGCCACATTGTGGAACAAATCACCCGTCAAAACCGCCGTTTCACCCCCAGATCGCACCAAAACGCACTGATGACCCGGTGTATGACCATTCGCCGGCAACAAATTCACACCTTCCATCAACTCCAACTCACCCAAAACCAGCTTCAACTGACCAGTCCCTTCCAAAGGCGCCACATATGCATTGAATTCGTCGTTATCGTTAGCAGGATCGCTGTAATACGTCCAGTCATTCCTCGCGACGTGATAGATCGCGTTCGGAAAAGTAGTCGAAAACGAATCCCCCTCACGCCGCAAATTCCAGCCGATGTGGTCCCAGTGGCAATGCGTCGTCACCACATTGTCGACATCCTCCACTCCGACACCCAAACCGCCGAGATTCGTAAGCAGATCCCCCTGTGGAGGCCCATGCTCGTAAGGACCCGGACCTGCCCCAGTGTCCACCAACACGTTCTTACCCGTCCCATCCACACGCCTGATCAGATGCCCACGCCACTGCGCCTCCCAGTAACCATCCGCCGTCAAAGCGTAATCCCGATGCGCATCCCACTCTGCTTCCGTCACATCCACAAACACATCCGACGGATCACGTCGCAACCCAATATGGTCATCAACCACCGAAATCTCGTAATCACCAACTATGATCTGCGTCGAACCCACAACTGACCCTCCTATCGAATCACGTCACCACACATTCGTACAGCAACCAACTACGGCTCCATAACCTCGATAAATATCGCCGATTCGTCGCCATTCACCGAAATACTGCTCATCTCACCCTCGCCCGAGTAGACCACATCACCCATGCCAGAACGAATAACGTCGCCACCAAGGTGGAAAGCGACGTTTCCGCGCAAAATCACCCACCACGCCTCCGATTCACCAGACATAGATGCCATCGGGCCGCCCGGCAGTACGTGCCACATATCAACGCGATTCCGCTGATCTAAAATCACCGTCTCACGCCAATCTGCTTCCAATCCATGACGATTAATCATGTATTCGAGCGGCGTAAAGATACGATTCGGCGGCTCCCAGTGATCTTCCAACGGAATCGTGCGCGCCGGTTCCAATCCCTTAAGGTCGTGGTTCGACCCCGGCTTACCCGTAACCATCCTCATGCACATCTCACCCTTCCAAGCCCTCGGGTCATGCCGATAACCACTCGGTGCGACGATGATGTCGCCGAAGTGCGCTTTGAAGGGCTCGTACTCACCGACTCGGTATCGCATCTCGCCGCCATAAGCTACCCACCACTCGTTGAAATCGTCGTGAAGGTGAGGATCCCCCGGCGAACCGCCCGGCGAAGAAATAACCGCCATCCGGTTCCGAGAATCCATGACCATCACGCGCGACTTCGTAACCGCCGCGTACCCCCCGCCCGACCGTGCTATCTCATCCAGCACCGGCCCCTCAACATCCGGCGCGTCAGGCCGAAGCGAATCGACGATCTCTTCGTACGTCACATGACGAGAATTAGTCTCAGACATCTCAACTTCCGTTAGATTCTTTGCTTTCGAGTTCAGATCTCACAATGAAATCTGCACTCGTAGCAGTTTAACAACTGGTCAGCAGGTCTCCGGATCTGCGACTTCGACGAAGATGCCCGAACCCGGTCCCGTCGCGGTGATCGCGCTGAACTCTCCATCGCCGGAATAGAGGACGCTGCCCTTGCTCGCGTCGACCACATCTCCTGCGATCTCGAACCTCACGTTGCCTTTCAAAACAACCCACCAAGACTCGGTGTCTCCGTTTACCGATTCGGCGGAGGATCCGGGTATTACGTTGAACATTTCAACACGGTTCCGCTGGTCGAACAGGACCGATTCTTGCCAGTTGGTGTCCACGCCGTGGCGCTCGATCATGTACGGCAAGGGCGTCAGTATCCGGTTGGGCGGCTCCCAGTCGGGATCCAATCTTACGGTTCGCGATGGCTCGATGCCCTTGATGTCGTGGTTCGAACCTGGTTTGGTACACACCAACCTCATGCACATGTCGCCGTACCACGGGAGCGGCGTATGCCGATATCCGCACGGCGCAACAGTTATATCTCCGAAGGTGGCTCGAAACGGCGTGTACTCGCCAACTAGGAAACCCATGACTCCACCGAACGCCATAAACCACTCGTTGAAATCAGGATGGATGTGGGGATCGCCGGGCGCGCCTCCCGGTGACGTGAGCACCGTTGCGCGGTTTCGGCTGTCTTTAATGAGAATTCGGCTCGATTTGAACTCCGATCCGAAGTGTCTCGACACTTCTTCTTGAGGAGCCTCTCCCGCGGCGGTTATAGCTGCTTTGGCGCGGAGGTCTTCAACGATTTCGGCGTATGAGACGTGGCGTTGATTGACTTCGGACATTTGAACTTCCCAATTGGACGATTGCGCGCTGAATTGAAGCCGAGTTTAACACTGCGGGAACTGCGCGTCTTCTGATTGGTGCCGAGAGTGGGATTCGAACCCACACGCCGTTTAACGGGCCGCGGGGTTTAAGCCCGCTGCGTCTACCGTTCCGCCATCTCGGCAGATTCCGTCTCCAACAACATCTGCCACGCTTAAGATTCTAACTACGAAGCTAGACGCAACTCGCGATTCGGCAAAGGAGTATGAGATTGGCACAAGGCGCAGAGACGACTGTCGGCATTATCGGCGGCACAGGTTTGTACGCCCTTGAAGGATTTGAGAATGCCCAATGGGTATCGGTTCAGTCGCCCTTTGGCGAACCTTCGGACGACATCTTGATCGGGACTTTCGAGGGATATCGCGTCGCGTTTCTTCCCCGTCACGGTCGTGGTCATCGGATTCCGCCGAACCAAGTCAACTACCGCGCCAATATCGACACGCTCAAACGCATTGGCATCGACCGCATCCTCGCCTTCAGCGCTGTGGGTTCTCTACAAGAGGAACTGAACCCGGGTAAATTCGTGCTTGTGGATCAGTACATGGACAGAACAAGCGGACGCGAATCCTCGTTTTTCGGACCCGGCTTCGCTGCCCACGTCAGCATGGCCGATCCAGTCTGCTCAACAATGAACGATGCCGTCGAGGAAGCGGCATCTGGTTTGAACATCGACCTCGTGCGCGGCGGCACTTACCTAGCCATGAACGGCCCGCAGTTCTCGACCAGATTCGAATCGAAGCTCTATCAGTCTTGGGGATGCGACATTATAGGCATGACGAACATGCCCGAAGCCAAGCTAGCACGCGAAGCCGAGATAGCGTATACCACAGTCGCAATGGTTACCGACTACGATTGCTGGCACGACGATCACGAGGATGTTTCAGCATCGATGATCCTAGAGTTTTTGCGACGTAACACTGAAAACGCCCGGCGGCTAGTCGCTGCCGCGATTCCAGTGATTGGCGCGTTGGAAGCGCCATTCCCATCAGGAGTTCACACCGCGCTTGAACACGCAATAGCAACCGCGCCTACGTATCGCGATCCTGAGATGGTACGCAAACTTGATGCAGTTGCTGGGCGTGTGCTGAAGAATGAGGGCTGGACGGGCTAAGGACCGTACTGGCACGCGCTTTTGGTCCATTCACCCTCGTCACATAGATGTCAAAGAATTGGTTGCTCTCGCGTGAGGGATTTCTGGCACAGAAAGTTCATCGCTAACAGATCCTCAGCAGCTGCCTAAACCAGTTGCAGATATTGATGTCGTCATTTACAAAATGAAACCTCCAATTCGCTCCGACAGTGGGCTCTTCGAAATTCGGCGGTAGGACGGTCCAAGATGCGTAGACATTTATCACCTCTCTAGGCGCGCCAAATATTGGCAACTCATTCCAATATGAGGTATCGCCGTCGGTTTCGAAACAAGGCATGTTCCTAACGCATTCAAAGGTCTGATTCGCACTGAAGTATTCACCTTCTTGCGTTTTTGGGGGAACTGGCACCACCTCCCACGCCTCTTCGTCGAACTGGTGGTATATTTCAACGATCAAAAAATCGGGCGGGACACGAGATTTGAATGCGATCACTCTCGCGTCTCCTCTAGATTGCGGTTCAGGCCAGCGCGGACCTTCTGGTACGTCTTCGAACCTTTCCCCTCCCATACCGGTCCAATCACCAGTGAAAAGTTCGGCACGAATCAACGGTGACCGGTTCTCGTCAACCAGGTACACCTCAGGAGGAGATGCTGGTGGCGGCGGGCCCGCAAGAACATATTTCGAGCTACTGGGCAACATCTCTTCTTCTCGGCTCTCACTACTTGCGTCGCATCCAATCACCAAAGCGAATACGTAGATAGTCAAGCCGAAGAGCAACAACCAACTCGGTTTTCGGTTCGTTGCCAAAATGCGGGGAATCAGCGAGTCACTTCACCGACCGCACGGATGAGTTACCGAACGACCAACTACTGGATGGTATGCCCGGTACAACTGACCGTTAACGATGACAAAACCGTCACCCTTCGCTCGGATTCCGCGCGGTATGGGGCGACATTGATCGTGCCCATGGGCTGATGCTCTTGAAACCCCTGTCGCCGCCACGATGTCACGCACACCGACGTTCGTCCAGCGGAAAAAACCGTGCGTTCTTGCAATTGCGAATAGTGCGATATCTCATCTACGTTATAAGCACAAGTACCCCCTCACCTCGCCTGACATCCGATCATCGCCCGGTCGGTCGAATCATGAACGTGATGCGCTACCAATAAACAGTCAGCAGGATCATCTCCAGAGGAACCAGATGTAGCCATTGCACCATGACTAAGTTTCGCTTGCGAGCCGCCATATCCACTTGAAGTCGAAGAATCGTCTGGCATCGGAGTTTGCTCAGGGTCTTGTGCCGAAACCATTGTTGTGACCGTTACCGGCATAGCCAGCAACGCTACTATCAAGACGAACATTCTGATTCTAGTGTCGTGTCTACATTTCGTCCTCCTTAGGAATAGTGTGTTGCAGGCACTTTACACCATCATCGCGAATCGCGCAACCCTATAGCGCATTGACACGCATCAAAGCTGCCGCAAACGCGGGTCCAGCCGGTCCCGTATCCAGTCGCCGAGGAAGTTCATTGCGAAGACCACGGCGAAGATGGCCAATCCGGGGAATAACGCCATCCAGTAAGACGTGTCGATGTAGTCTCGGCCCTCGGCAACCATCGAACCCCATGCCGGGCGTGGCTTCGGGATTCCTACTCCCAAGAAGCTGAGTGTCGCTTCAGTCAGTATCAACTGTCCGATATTGAGACTGGCTATGACTAAGACGGTGTTCACCACTCCCGGTAACACGTGTTTCGAGATGATGCGTCTGGCCGATGCACCTGCGACGACCGCTAACGCCACGTAATCGGAGGCTTTCAGTCTGAGCGTTTCTGCTCTGACTTGGCGCGCGGGCGTAGCGCACGCTTCGGATGCGCACGCATTCCGGCGCCCAAAAGGCAGAAAACAACCACGCTTCCGAGCATGGAAACCTGCCACCAAGCGAACCATACACACCCGGATCACCGAAAAACGACCGTTTTACAAAGGTCTCGCATTCGGGGGGATCCAGAGTGGGAGGGGCGAGGCACATACTCCATATCCTGATTGTCGAAAGTGGGTTCCTGCCTGCGCGGGAATAACGAGTAGTCTTCCAATGGGGTTTCGGAAGAAGAGGGGCAGAATGTGTCTAGTGCATAATCGCCCGCTTAATTGACAAACATCGCTGCCCACTGATAGCATCAACCACACAACAAGGCCAACTCAGCCCGGTGGTGCTCGTCAAGCGAGCGCGAAAAGGGAAAGCGGTGAGAAGCCGCTGCGGAGGCGCCACTGTAATCGGTTAGCCCCCCGCTCAAGCCACTGTCATTAGGACGGGAAGGCGCGGGTAGGGCGATGATCCGAAAGCCAGGAGACCTGCCGGATTGAGCTGAGCAGCCGCTCTTCGCCATAGGGAGCGCCTCAGGTTTAGGCTGATTCTCCGACGGAGATTAGCCCAACCAGCGGAATCCCTGCAACGCGAAAGCGGCAGGGATTTTTAGTTTGCGGACAGTAAGCTCAAGAGCGCCGCACCTGCGCTCTCGACGAGTCAAGTCGCGCTCCGGCAAATGGCCGGTACGACTTCGCTTGCGTTGGATCCGGTCAGTTTCCCACCTCAGCAGTTCACCAGTACTAGTGAAACTCGCCGCAGGAGCCGTTCCTTTGGTTGTTGTCGGTCTCGGGTTAGCAGTCCTCGCCGCCGCTGTCGGACCGTACACCATACCGCCTTCGCACTCTGTCGAAATTCTTCTCGAGCAAGTCGGTTTCGGAGAGTCCGGCGCGCCGCAGACCGAGAGGGCGATTATCGAGACGATCCGATTGCCGCGTATACTGCTCGCATTGACCGTCGGAGCAGCTCTTGGCGTATCTGGTGCGGTGATGCAGGGACTTTTCCGCAACCCGATGGCCGATCCCGGCATTATCGGCGTCTCAACTGGCGGCGCGCTCGGAGCGGTAATAGCCATCGCACTAGGTTTGCAGACCGTTTTCGCCCTCGCGCTTCCCGGAATGGCGTTCATCGGAGCCGCCACGGCCCTCGCTCTGGTTTACGTGGTTGCTTCCCTCGGAGGTCGATTCTCTATGGCCGCGCTCCTTTTGGCTGGCGTGGCATTGAGCGCATTCATGGCCGCGATCATCTCCGCCATCATCCTGTTCACCTCAGATTTACAGGCGCAACGTGAGATGCTTTTCTGGCTCGCCGGCGGACTCGGCGCATCGACTTGGACTGACATTCGCATATCTGCGCCGCTCGTGCTCCTGGGCATTGCGGTAGCAGTTCTCTTCTCCAGAGATCTGAATCTGCTGATGGTCAGCGAAGACGAGGCGAAAGCGCTTGGAGTCCGAGTCGTATTGACCCGCAACTTGCTGCTACTCGCCGCCTCGCTGATCACAGGAGCCGCGGTGGCGTTCTCAGGTGCTATTGCGTTCGTAGGCTTGATCGCACCCCACACGTTGAGGCTATTGATCGGTGCCGATCACCGCGCTCTGATCCCGTTGAGTGCAATCGGCGGAGGGATATTTCTTTTGGCTGCCGACACGTTGGCCAGAGTTGCAATTGCTCCAGCCGAAATCCCCGTCGGTGTGGTCACCGCGCTGGTTGGCGCACCCTTCTTCGTACTGCTGCTGGCCCGTAACAAGGCTCGCGCATCGATGCTGTAAAACCCGAAAGGCAAAGAATTGAAATCAACATCGAAACTAGGATTGATCGCCGTGCTGATGGCGATGGTTATAGGCGCGGCGTTTGCCGCATGTGCTTCGGATCCCGAACCCACCGCGATGCCTACTGCCGCTCCGGTAGTCAAAGCGACAGTTGCGCCGACGGCCACTCCACAACCCGAGCCAACAGCCACTCCCGTCCCGACCGCCACTCCAGAGCCTACCGCTACACCGGAACCGACGGCTACTCCCGAACCCACCCTAACGCCCACGCCGACGGTAGTGCCGTACCCGGCGATCAAAGGGATCGTCGACCCGTCCAACCGCGATTGGCCGCGCGAGGTCGAGTTGGCGGATGAAGTGATAGTGATCGAAGAACCTCCCCAGCGTGTGTTGTCCTATTCGTTAGGTCACGACGAAATCCTCATCGCTTTGATGGATATGGATCGTTTTGCAGCTGTTGGGCCGTTTTTGGGTGACCCAACGTATTCAAACGTCGCGGACCTTGCCGCTGATTTGCCAACTTTCGAAAGTGGTGTTGAAAACGTCTTGGCAGCTAACCCCGACTTGGTTTTGGCCTCCAAATACACCGATGCCGATGTTGTCAACCTCATCACAGAAGCCGGCGTGCCTGTAGCGCGTACCGCGTTGGAGAGCTCGTCAGAGGGGAACATCCCGAACATATTGCTCATCGGTTACATGCTGGGTGTCGAAGAACGGGCGTTGGAGCTAGTGGCAGAAATCGAAAACCGTCTAGAATTCGTTGCCGATACGGTCCCACATCCTAACGATCCCGAGCGACCCGCGGTGATCGCCGTTTCTCGATACTCAGACTCGATTTACGCCGCCGGTAGCGACACGACCGAAGGCGACATCGTCGAGGCTGGCGGAGGCGTAAATGCGTCTGCGCGCGACGGTGTAGAGGGCCATCAAGTGATCAGCATCGAATCGATCGCGGCGATGAATCCCGACGTGATCTTGATTACACAACCCGTCGCATTCGGTGCCAATGAGTTCCGCGATGATCTGTTGAGCCATACTGCTCTTGCAGGCGTGTCGGCGATATCTCAGAACCAGTTGCACATCGTTGATGGACGGCTCTACACCACGCTGTCACACTGGAACGTACGCGGCATTGAAGAAACCGCTCGACTGCTTTACCCGGACACCTTCAGCGATGTAACGTTTGAAGATTTCGAGCCATATCGCGGAGAGTGACAACATGGCAGCAACCGTTGCAAATGCCCCGATCATCGCGGATGACATATCCGTCAAGCTTGGCGACACTCAAGCGCTGAGGAACGTTTCGTTTGAAGCCGACCCCGGCGAAATCGTCGGCCTCATCGGCCCGAACGGCGCTGGAAAAAGCACTCTGTTACGCGTACTCGCAGGTTTGACACGCCCCGACGAAGGTTCAGTCAGATTGGGCGAGACACAGCTGCGAGGGATGAATGCCGGAGAACGCGCGCGTCGCATCGCGTACATGCCACAGCATGACGCCAATCATGCGTTTACCGCACTCGAAACTGTTCTCATGGGAAGGTATCCCCATCTCGGCCGTTTTGAGCTGGAGGGCAGACGAGACCGTAAGATGGCGCGGACAGCGATGGAACGAACCGAGACCGTCAGATTCGAAAACCGCCAACTCGATCGTCTTTCCGGTGGTGAAAGGCAACGAGTAGTGCTCGCGCGTTCCCTTGTGCAACAAGCTAACATCATCCTGCTCGATGAACCCTCTTCAAGCCTCGATCTGCGATACCGATTGTCGATCATGGAAACGCTTAAACAAGAGGTCGAGCTTCGGCAAGTCGCCGTAGTGGTCGCATTGCACGACGTGTTTCTAGCCGGCAGGTATTGCGACAGATTGGCGCTGATGTCGGAGGGCGTCATTGATACGGTCGGCGAGCCTGCCGATGTATTGACCACCGACAACCTGCGACGAGTGTTCGGCGTCGAAACCACTGTGCAGCGGGATCCTAAAACCGGTAGCCCGCAAGTTTGGCTCGTAGGTCCAACCCCTTGAAGAGCACCATGCTCGTAGATCAAAGCATCATTGATGAGATCGTGTTGGTCACCTAATCCAATTGATCGACATTTTGAATTTCCGAAGATTGGGCGTTATTCTGACGCTCGCGATCCTTAGCGGACTTGAACGCTTTCCGATCACGGACGGCGTCCCAATGAACTTTGAAAAATGTCGCGATGGTAGCCAGTGCACTACTCCCACCTGCTGCCACAAATACCTCTGACGATAAACGACACATGGGAGGGCTTCACCCGTTCAGATCGCGGTCGTTGAAACGGTAGAGTCCGATGACGAATGGAACGACGGCGATGCCGATTAACACGAGAGCGTGCCAAGGCGTGATGCCGTTGATGAATGGCTTGTCTCCAATGTAGTAGTGCATCACAGAGATGTAGCGTGTGAATGTCAAGTAGTCAACTAGCGGCGCGAGCAGATTGACGACGTATCCTACAGCGGCGACCGCCGACGGAATAGCCATGGCGAGGGATTTACTGCCGGTAGACGCCCCGATGCCAAGTGCCAGAAATCCCATTGCATAGCCCAACAAGAGCAAGCTGAGCAACATTTGGAGCAGCCCGCTAGACGAAAACGTGTAGTCCATGATCAGTGCCCCTAATACAAGCGAGGCACCCAGGAATATCACCGGCGGGATGCAAGAAACGATGAGTGCTAAACCCTTGTGGGCCATGATAGATGTGCGACTTATGGGATTGCCGAGGAGCTGGTCAAGGGTGTTACCTTCTTCTTCGCCAGCGACTGCGCTCATGCCGCGATTTATGGCGAGTGCCATTATGGTGATAGGCCCGATCACGGTGAAGGGCTGAGTAGTGAAGAAACCCTCGGGCGTTCCTAACTCGGCTGCATCGCCGATGATGCTCTTCAGGAACTCAGGCAGATTGTCGATCATCCCAGGGAACCCTTCGGCGATGTCTGGGAACAACACGGCGACGTACAGCCCTAAGGCGAAAAGCCCGATCCCGACGTAGAGCACGGAACGACGCCCATCATTCAGAGTTTTAAGAAAGATGCTGCGGTACATGGTTCGTATATGCGATTTCGATGTGTCGTTTACTCGTCGCCAGAGTAGTACTGCAAGAATGCATCTTCTAGGGAGGCGTGCTCGCTTTCGAATGTAGCGACGCGGTGTTTACTCGCGGCTTTTACGACCGAGTCCATAGCGCCATCCCCGCTGACGGACAAGGCGAATGAACGCTCAGCCGAATCGTTGACGGTCACCCCGACGAGACCGTCGAAGAGACTGTTTGCGACGGGTTCAACGAAAGAGATTTTGGCCGTCCACAGGCTCAATCCGGTCAGGTCGTCGATCGTGCCGATCCTGACGAGTTCACCTTCGCGTATGATGCAGACGCGATCACAAGTGGCTTCCACCTCAGACATGACGTGAGATGATAGGAAGATCGTTTTGCCTTGCTCTTGCTCCTCGCGCAGCATCTCCTGAAATTCGTGCTGAAGCAGGGGGTCTAGTCCCGATGTTGGTTCGTCGAGGATGAGCAGGTCGGGATCGTTCATGAAGGCCTGCACGAGACCGATCTTTTGTCTGTTGCCTTTCGAAAGCTCTTGTATCTTGCGAGACAAATCAAGACTGAACCGTTCGCATAACACTCCAAGCTTTACCGGTTCTTTGCCGCGCAAGTTCGTGAAGTATTCAGTGACTGTCGCACCAGTCATGTAGTTGTAGGTAGTGAAGTCGCCGGGGAGGTATCCGACGCGTTTCCGTATCGTGATGCCATCGGTTCGTGGCGAGTGTCCGAATACCGAGATCTTGCCCGAGGTTGGGCGTATGAAATCGAGGATGAGCCGAATCGTCGTCGTCTTGCCTGCGCCGTTGGGCCCAAGAAGGCCGAAGACTTCCCCCTCTTTGACTTCTAAGGAGAGGTCTTGGATGCCAACGATGTCGCCGTAATGTTTGGTGAGGTTTTCCAGCTTGATTACTGGATTTCCGTTGCCCTGCATTACGATCCTCAGCCGGAAGTGTGCAGGTAACGGTTACCCACCGACTTCGAGCATGCGCTCGAGCGCGACCAAAGCTTCTCGTTTCGTCTCGGCGTCAACTTGTACGACGTTGATCCCAACGCCGGCCATGATGCCTTCAAGTACCCAAAGCACGTATGCCGGATGAATACGGTACATCGTGGCGCAGGGGCAGACGACCGGGTCGAGGCAGAAGATCCGCTTGTCCGGATTCTCATCGCGAAGACGATTGACCATGTTGATCTCGGTGCCAATCGCCCATGAGGTGCTAGCCGGCGCGCCTTCAACCGTCTTGCGGATGAACTCGGTCGAACCGTTGCAGTCCGCGGCATCTACAACTTCGCGAACACATTCCGGATGCACCACGACATTCACGTCAGGATCGTTGCGCCGCGCTTCTTCGATCTGCTTGACAGTGAAGCGCGTGTGAACTGAGCAATGGCCTTGCCAGAGTATGATTTTCGCGTTCTGTATCTCAGACTCTGATAAACCACCCATCGGTTTGAACGGGTTCCAAACCGCCATGTCTTCAGCTGGGATGCCTTTCGCCAGACCGGTGTTTCGTCCAAGATGTTGGTCAGGCAGGAAGAAGATACGCTTGCCGCGCTCCAGCGCCCAATCGTACGCCGCGTCAGCGTTGGAAGAAGTGCATACCAAACCACCGTTGCGACCACAAAGTGCCTTGATGGCCGCCGTGGAGTTCATATACGTGATTGGGATGACCTCAGCCTCGCCATCTCGACCTTCGCCGAGGACGTCCATCAGATCGTCCCACGCATCCTCCACATCATCAGATGCCGCCATGTCGGCCATCGAACATCCAGCCGCCATGTTTGGCAAGATGACATGCTGATCGTCGTCGGAGAGCAGGTCCGCAGTTTCAGCCATGAAGTGGACGCCGCAGAAGATGATCCACTTCGCCTCTTTGGTCTCAGCGGCATGTTTGGACAATAGGTACGAGTCGCCTCGGAAATCAGCGAATTGGATGACGTCTTCGCGCTGGTAGTGATGTCCGAGGACTACTGCCTTAGTGCCGATCTCTTTGCGCGCATATTTGATGCCAGCTTCGACCTGCTCCGGCGACATCTTGAGGTACCGGGTCGGAACCTTTTGCCAGCGAACCCCTGACTGAAACTCTTGCTCAAGCGTCTTGGTTCTTAGGTTCCCCTCCGTCTGACAGAACGCCGACTGTTCAAGTTCGGTGATCGGTATGATGGTCTTTTCGGTAGCGTTAATGGAGATCATGTCGCCTCCTTGAGATTTCAACCGGTTTAGCTGAGCGGTTGACCGACCAGCGAGAACGCTGTCGATTCGGTGATCTCGACCTTTATCGTTTCTCCGACTCTGACGTTGCAGTCGGAGTGATCGTCACCATCGATGTAGACGATTTTGTCGTTGCGGTTTCTGCCGAACATCCGTCCCCGTTTTCTGCCTTCCAACAGGATGTCGCTGAAACTACCCACCAAACCAGCGTGCTTCTCCGTTTGGATAGCACATTGTACAGCGTCAAGTCGCTGATGTCGCCGCTTTTTCTCGCTTTGGGATACAGTGTCCGGGAATTTACGCGAAGCGACCGTACCCGGACGTTCGCTATATGCCGCTGAATGCACCTTTTCGAAGCGGACACGTTCCACGATGTCGAGTGTGTTTTCGAACTGTTCATCGTCTTCGCCAGGGAAGCCAACGATCACGTCGGTAGTCAACGCTACATCGTTGCCTAGAATGTCTCGGATCTCGTCGATCTTGTCGAGATACTGACCGCGCGTGTAGCCTCGTCGCATATTGGCAAGAACAACGTCGTCCCCGGCTTGGAATGGTAGGTTGACCGTCTCGCAAACCTTCGGCAGATCCGCGATTGATTGAATGATGCGCGTCGACATGTCATTCGGATGCGACGTGAGAAAGCGTATCCGCTCGATACCGTCCACCTCTTGGATCGCTTCGAGAAGGTCGGCAAGGTCTTTGCGGTCGTCAAGATCGTGACCATAGGAGTCGACGTTCTGACCGAGCAGCGTAATCTCTTTCACGCCGCGTTGAACCAACATCTTCGCCTCGTCAACCAACTCCGCCAACGCCCGGCTAGTCTCGCGTCCGCGACGGTAGGGGATGATGCAGAACGTGCAGAACTTGTCGCACCCGTGAGTGATCGGCACGAACGTCGCAACTTTAGGATCGTTCGGAACGAGATTGGCGAGACATCCATCGAGGTCACCATTCTCGATGCCATGTTTGAACGCGACCGATTCTAGGATCGGGTTGAAATCTTGAGGTCTCGCCCAGAGATCGACCTGCGGGAACCGGCGCCGCAGATCGGCGTCATTAGGCCCAACCATGCAACCCATCACCACGATCATGCGATCATGATTCGCGTCCTTGACCTTCTTCAACTTGCCCAGCATCCCCGTCGCAGTGTCTTCTGCGGATTGACGAACGACGCATGTGTTTAGGACCACGACATCAGCGTCTTCAGGAGCATCGGATTGTTCAAGTCCGAGACCGTTCATACCCGCGCCCAACCGCTCCGAGTCGGACATATTCATCTGACAACCTACTGTCCAGACGTGATAGGAGGGCATTGCGAAGTCTATTGGTAACTATGGTGACGCTTCACGATTGCGTATAAATTCAATTTTACGCGATTGACAGGTTTGGAAATCCGCGATTCCGAATATCATCCAGAGGTCACACGTTCGAACGAGTTCAGCCACACGTCGGCAAGCGTTGCCAGCGAGAGATTGACGGCATCTCCGATCCGAACCTGTTCACCACCGACTTTTCCAACTCGGATTCCCGGCACTTTTGCCGTGGATGCGGACCGCAGAATCTCGTCAACATCGTCCTTGTCGCAAGTTATGACGATGCGCGATTGGCTTTCGCCGAACAGCTCAGACAGCCAATCGATAACCGGTTCATCATGCCCAATGGTCACGCCGACGTTCCCTTGAACCGCCGATTCAACTACCGCGACCGCCAATCCGCCGTGCGAGACGTCGTGTGCTGACTTGACCAAACCACGCCCTATCAGCGAACGACATACCGCTTGGACATTGACTTCGAGGTCGAGGTCGAGTTTGGGTTGACCCGCAATTGCGCCATGAAAAACCGCCAAAGCCTCACTGCCGGCCAATCCATCAATGGTGTCCCATGGAGTGTCGCCGCCGAGGACGACCACTACGTCACCCTCGTCTCGGAACGCTGACCGCGCATGATTCTCAACGTTTTCTAGCACTCCCAAAGCCCCGATTATCGGCGTAGGCTGAACCGCGGATCCTGCGGATTCGTTATACAGGCTCGCATTACCACTTACTACTGGCATATCGAAGGACGACGCCGCCTCCGATATGCCAGCGATCGCTTCTTGCAGTTGGTACTGGATGTCTGGAGTTTCAGGATTGCCAAAATTCAGGCCGTCCGTAAGAGCAACCGGTTCTGCACCGACACACGAGAGATTGCGACACGCTTCGGCTACTGCGATCGCCGCACCCACTCGCGGGTCGAGATAAACTAACCTGCCGTTGCCGTCAGTCGAAACTGCGAGTGCGCGCCGTGTGCCTTGAATGCGGAGCAGGGCAGCATCGCCGCCCGGCGCGATGACGGTATTGTTCTGCACTTGATGATCGTACTGTCGCCAAACCGTGTGCTTCGACGCGATATTCGGCGATGCGAGCAATTTCAAGAGTGCTTCGTTGGGGGTGATCTCCAGATCCGGGAGCGTCGCCAGATCAAACGACTGCAACTCCGCGAGCCACGCTGGCTTCGGCGAGTTGAATCGGTACTCCGGGGCATCGGTCAGGGTAACAACTGGGGTCGATGATGCTTGACGCGGACCGTCTGAAACTACGACTTGATTGTCCGTTTCGAATGTTCCGATGATCGCCGCGTCGAGGTCCCATTTTTCAAAGAGTTCGAACAATCGCCCCTCAGCACCCGGCTTGACGGCGAGTAGCATCCGTTCCTGCGATTCGGACAGCATTACTTCGTACGGCGACATCTCGTTTTCACGGCGCGGCACTTTTCCGACATCGATGTTGATTCCGAGTTCGCTCCTCTCCGCCATCTCCACAGCCGCGCTAGTGATGCCCGCCGCTCCGCAGTCCTGCATCCCGACGACACCGGGTAGTTCAATCGCTTCCAGACACGCTTCGATCAGGACTTTTTCGAGGAACGGATTGCCGACTTGAACCGCGGAGCGCATCTCCGCCTGCTCTTGGAATGTTCGAGAGGCGAGGCCCGACGCGCCATGTATGCCATCGCGTCCGGTCTTCGCGCCTACCAGCACCAGCAGATCGCCCGGCGAGTCGGCCCGCGCGTTCATCACCTTGCCGCCTTCGATAATGCCGACACACATAGCGTTTACGAGCGGGTTGCCAGCATACGAGGCGTCGAATACCACTTCACCGCCAACGTTCGGCACACCGATGCAGTTGCCGTAACCAGAAATCCCCGAGACTACACCATTCAAAAGATATCTCTGACGTTCGTCCGTTGGAGGACCGAATCGCAACGAGTTCATCAGCGCCATCGGTCGCGCACCCATCGCCAGAATGTCGCGCACAATCCCTCCAACGCCGGTAGCCGCACCTTCATACGGTTCGACTGCCGACGGGTGGTTGTGCGATTCGATCTTGAAAGCAACGGCGTAACCGTCGCCGATATCTACCACGCCAGCGTTTTCGGCACCGGGCGCGACCAAAAGCCGGTCAGAAGTATTCGGCAACGTGCGGAGCAGCGCCTTGGTGTGCTTATACCCACAGTGCTCGCTCCATAACGCCCCGAACAGTCCGATCTCAAGCTCGTTCGGCTCGCGCCCCAGTCGGTCTATGATCGCCTCATATTCGGCGCGAGAAAGCGCAACTTCGTCCAGCAGATCTTGAGCAATCGGTGCCACGACAATCAGGGTTTGCCGCCGTCGACTGCAACAGCGATTGATTGCCACAAAGGGTTGCCGTCGGCGCTACCGAGTAAGGATTCACACGCACGTTCGGGGTGCGGCATCATCCCGAGAACGTTGCCCGCCTCATTAGTGATCCCTGCGATGTTGTTCAGGGAACCATTCGGATTGGCTTCAGGCGTTGCTTCATTGTCTTGGTCCACATACCGGAAAATCACGCGTCCACCAGCTTCCAGCATCGCCAACGTCTCATCGTCTGCTTGATAGTTGCCTTCACCATGCGATATCGGCATCGCAACGACATCACCATCTGCATATTGAGACGTGAACGGTGTCCGTGAAGATTCGACGCGGAGATTTCCGGGTTCGCAACGGAACTCAAGGTGGTCGTTGCGTATCAGCGCTCCCGGCAAAAGACCGGTTTCACAGAGAATCTGGAATCCGTTGCAGCTGCCAAATACGAACCCACCACTGTCGGCAAAATCCTTAACCGCCGCCATGACAGGAGAGTGCGCGGCGATCGCTCCACATCGCAAATGGTCACCGTAAGAGAACCCACCCGGCAACAGAATCGCATCGAACCCTTCGAGTGAAGTTTCGCGATGCCAAACATACTCGGCCTGATAGCCGAGAACATCTGCGACGGCGTAGTGCATGTCGCGTTCAGACCATGAACCCGGGAATACGACGATGCCAAACTTCATATCACGTATCGCCCCAGAGTTTAGCGATCAAGGTTACGCGATTATGCGCGTTGGACTGCCCAACTCGAGAACAAACTCGAGAACTATCGGTTTTTCTCGGTCGACTTGCGGCTCTTGCGGAGCTTTCCTGCCAGCTGCTTCTTGCGAGTCACGCTCGGAGGCTCGAAAGCCTTGCGCCGACGTGCCTCGGAAATGATGCCTTCGTGCTGAACGCTGCGGGTGAACCGGCGCAGCATCGCCTCGAAGCTCTCACCCTCTCGATTCTTTACCTCTACCAACTGAAATCGTCTCTCCTGTGGTCGCAACCCAATTGATCCGCCTGATTGATCCGCGAATTGATCTGACGCAATCAGGTTTCCATTACCGTTTCGATGGTATCACTTGAGCGTTAACCGTTACGATTTTCGACGTGCTTTTCAAACATCGCCAAACCTTTTTCCAGCCGTGCCAACGTCCGCTCGCGTCCGAGGACCTCTATCGACTCGAACAGCGGCGGCGCGATCCGTTTCGCGGTCATGGCGACACGGATCGGAGTGAATAGTTGTCCCGCTTTTAGACCAGTGGTCGCAGTCAAGCCACGCAGGACGCCCTCGATCGCGTCGGTTGTAAATGGCTCGACTGACTTCAACGCGTCGATACTGCTGTTCAAGGCAGTTACCACCATCTCCTCATCCATCCGTCGCCCGATCATCTCTTCCGGATTCGGTTCGACTTCGTCCACGAATAGAAAATCGATCAGTTCGACCACATCCGGTAGCACCTTTATCCGCTCCCGCAGCACCGGCACCATCGCTTTAACCACTGAACGATCGATTGGACGATGGACCTCATCAGGCAACCCACCGTCCTCTTCGGATCGTTCAAGATAGGGAATCATCATCTCGGCAAGAGCGTCTTCATCAGCCTTCATGATGTGCTGCTGGTTCATCCACTCCAGCTTCTGCGCGCTGAACTTCGCCGGATGCGACAAGATGCGTTCGATCTCGAACCGCGACGCTATCTCCCCGCGCGTCATCACCTCTGTATCGTCCCCCGGCGACCATCCCAGCAGCGCGAGATAGTTAAGCACCGCGTCTGGCGTGTAACCCGCATCGCGATACTCCAACGCCGACTGCGCCCCGTGCCGTTTGCTCAACTTCGCACCATCCTGCGCCGTGATTAGCGGCACATGCACGTACTTCGGAGTGGGTATCCCAAGTGCCTCCTGTATCAACACATGCCGCGGAAGACTCGGTATCCACTCTTCTGCACGGATGACGTGCGTAATGCCCATCTCGTGGTCATCAACAACGTGCGCCAAGTGATACGTCGGAAAACCGTCAGATTTCAGAATCACAAAATCCTGCAACAGCGAAAGATCGAACCTCAACCGACCACGCACCTCGTCCTCGACCTGAATATCGCCGTGGTCAGGCACCTTGAACCGCACTACAACGTCTAGCCCCTTGTCACGCGATTCTTGTATCTGCTCCGACGTCCGATACCGCCCGCGATTGTCATACCCAGGAGCTTGCCCCGCCGCTTGCTGGCGTTGGCGAAGTGCCGCCAACTCCTCAGGCTGCGTGTCGTCGTAATACGCAGCCCCAGAATCAATCAGTTTTTCCGCCGCGTCCGCGTACAGCTCCAACCGCTCCGACTGCGTATAAGGTGCATACGGACCCCCAATATCTGGCCCTTCATCAAGATCCAACCCCAACCACTTCAAAGACTCCTTAATGTGCCACTCAGCATCGGGATCGTACCGATTTCGATCCGTATCCTCGATCCGGAGAATGAACTGGCCCCCAGTCTTACGTGCCAGAAACCAGTTGTAAAGCGCGGTGCGAAGACCGCCGATGTGCATCACCCCAGTAGGGCTCGGAGCGAAGCGAACGCGTGCGGGAGTTTGTGTAGTCATACTATCCAGATTATTTGATTACTACGCGGAATATCCTGACGCGCTAAAAACGGCTCTTGAAGGCGGTCCAATCCTTGCCTGAGCGCGGGCTAGATCAGGCGGTAGGGGCGACGTGAACGTGAGACGGTCTCCTGTGGTGGGATGTTCGAAACCCAGCTGATTCGCATGCAAGAACTGTCTGCGAAGGGGTATTTCCGGAATGATCACTCCATAAACCTGGTCGCCCAATATCGGGTACCCGATCGTCTGCATGTGCACACGTATTTGATGCGTTCGGCCAGTCTCGAGTTTCAGGTTGACCATCGAAAACGCTTTGCCGAAGGCGTAGTGGCCTGTAGTCAAAGCGAAACGCGTACGCGCCGGTCTTCCATTTTCGACAACTGCTTGCAGTGTTCGGATAGTCGGATGCCTTCCAATCGGACGGTCTACAACTCCGGCTCGCCCGGGCAATTTGCCCACGACCATCGCGACGTAGCGCCGATCAACCTCCCGCACCTTTATCGCGGCTGATAGGGCAGAAGCAGCTTCCGACGTCCGCGCTACAACCATCAATCCCGAAGTATCAACATCTAGGCGGTGCACTATACCCGGACGTTCACTCGGTTCCAACTGCGAAAGCTCCGGATATCGTGCCAACAAACCATTCACGAGCGTCCCATCTTTGCGCCCAGCACCCGAATGCACTGCCATACCAGCAGGCTTATCCACGACGACCACATGCTCATCTTCGTAAACCACACCGAAGTCAAGGCTCTGCGCAACCGGCAGCGCGTCGGATTCAGCTGACCCAGGCGCATCGAACTCCACACGATCACCCGCATTGACTTTCTCCGAGGGCGTGATAATCGTTCGTCCGTTAACCCTCACCGCGCCCGACCGGATGAGTCTTTGAACCTCCGTTCGCGACAGATCAGCTACCTCATGACGTATGAAAAGATCGAGCCGGATCGGTAACCCTTCACCATCAAGTTCGAATGTCAGTTTCGGAGACATCAGCAGTGGATCGATCTAACGTTCCGTGACGCGTCGCTTCAGAACACGTCCGACAACCGGTAGCCAAGACTTGACTGGTACTCGAAACGTGGGTTGCAGTTTGCGCGTCTTCTTCCCGATGGCTGAAGAAGTACCAGATCATCAGCACCATCCCAATCGAAATCGCGGAATCCGCCACGTTGAATATCGGCCACGGACCAACATCCAGAAAATCAGTCACATAGCCCTGTTGCAACCGGTCCAGCAAGTTGCCCAACGCGCCCCCAAGCTGAAGCCCCAGCGCCACTCGCAATATGAACGACTTCGCACCCGTAGTCGCATACACCCACAACAGCACACCCACCGCAAAGATGGCGACAATGCTCAGAATGTTGCTATGACCCTGAAACAGACTGAAAGCCGTCCCCGTGTTCCGAGCATGAGTAAACCTTAAAAAACCTTCCTCTGGCCACGACTGCCCCCAATCCAACCACGCAACAATCACCGACTTCGTAGACTGATCCAAAACCAAAACCACAACCGCCAAAACCCAAAGCATCCAACTCCGCCGAACCCAAAAATCCCACGCCCGATACCCGATCCCCCGACCATCAATCCCGCGGATGTCCTCCGTCAACTCAGCATGATCCGGGTTTCCCCCGTTAACGGGGGAAATGTCCGAAGGACAAAGGGGGCGCGCAACATTCGCGGCACCATCCACAGCGCGCACTTCTTCATGACCATCAGACATACCCACGATTCTACGGCTAAAACCTTCCCATCCTTCCAAACCACGCCAATCATGGTTCAAAATAAGACTCACATTAGCAACCACCGGGAGCCATCTGATCATGGAAGTTCGTGTAGACCTGCGTAGCGATACCGTCACAATGCCGTCGCCCGAAATGCGACGCGCCATCTACGAAGCCGAAGTCGGCGACGACGTTTACGGCGACGACCCATCCGTCAACGAGCTCGAGGAAAAGTCGGCAGAGATGCTCGGCAAAGAAGCAGGACTATTCGTAACCTCCGGCACCCAAGGCAATCTCGTCTCGATGCTCGCACACTGCGGCAGGGGCGACGAAGTCCTCGTCGGCGATCGCTCACACATCTTCTCCTCAGAAGCCGGCGGCGCAAGCGTACTCGGCAGCCTCTTCCTATACCCCATCAAAACCGACCGCCACGGCTTCTTGGAGCCCGACCTCATCCGTGCCGCAACAAAACCCCATGACTACCATCTCCCGCCCACCAGACTCCTCTGCATCGAGAACACCCACAACCAGATGAGCGGACAACCCCTGACCGTCGAACAGACCGAGGCGATGGCCGATGCCGCACGCGAAGGCGGCATGTCCGTTCACATCGACGGAGCCCGCATCTTCAACGCTGCTGTCAGCCTCGGAGTCGACGTCAAAGACCTCGTCGCACCAGCCGATTCCGCCACCTTCTGCCTCTCCAAAGGACTATCCTGCCCCGTCGGCAGCGTCGTCGTCGGCAGCGAAGACTTCATCGCCCGAGCCCGACGCTGGCGCAAGATGCTCGGAGCCGGAATGCGACAAGTCGGAGTAATCGCCGCCGCCGGCATCTACTCCCTAGACAACATGATCGACCGCCTCGCCGAAGACCACCAAAACGCCAAAAAGCTAGCCGAGGGCCTAGCCGAAATCGACGGCATCAGCGTCGACCCCGACAACATCCACTCCAACATCGTCTTCTTCAACATCCCCCCCGGCACCGGCACCACTATCGCAGCCAACCTCGAACAACACGGCATCCTAGTAAACCCCGGCGACCCCGCAATGCGCATGGTAACCCACTACGGCATAACCTCCGAAGACATCGACTACACCCTAGTAACCCTGCAGGAGCACTTTCGAGAGGCGGTCGCGGCGGCGTAGAGAACAATTAGGGCGAACGCTCGGAATCAATTCGTATTTACTCCGCAACTATCACCGAACATCATCCGGCCCAGTCCGCTTCGTCCCGACCACGGTTGGTTCGCGGCACCATTGGTTCCGCAGAATCGCCAGTTGCTCTACAGACGTGTCCTCCAGACCAAGAACTTCACTCAGTATCCGACGATCGATCTCTTGGCGTATATCGTCGCGATAAGCTTCGTTAGTCGGTAGGAGCGGTTCGCGGCCCAGATCGTCGAAGATCGCCACGGCGGCATGTAGTTGTGCGTCGGATAGCACGCTCACGTCCAGAGTGGAAATGAATGGGATTGCCGACACCGTTGTGCCGCCACGCGCGTTTTGCGAACGGTTGCTGTTGATCCAGTAGCTGATGAGCCCCAATGTGCCGTTGAACCAGACGCACGTCGCCTTCTCCATCTCTGGCGATGCCATCTTGACGTTAGGCCAAGCGCGACCACCTGCGGTAATCAGTTCAGTGTAAGTTGCACAGGTAGGACTTGAGTTAAAGCCGCACTCGTTACTTATGTGAAGATTGCTCGCACGGGACCAAACGTCGTGAGCTTCATCGGCTCTTCCGGGTTTAATCCGCCCGTGGCTGTCTGGTTCTGTGATCAAGCACCTTTGCTGGTCGCTACGTCGACTCCACAGGAATGGCCATTCAGTTCCGCTGTCCGCGCCATCGTGTCGCGTAAACGGCCCGCGTCCTCGCTCTTGGTTACCACCAGATATGTCGCGGTGTAGCGGGCCTACAACACCAATATTTCTCAATCTGGTTACAGGAATTGAAACTGGCGAACGACGTTGCGGCAAACGCAATGAACCCATCATCAAGCCTTCTGCTGTACTTAGCAAATCGAGGTTAGCCACACGCACAGTCGTCCACTTAGCAGAAGGATCGACCCTTTCCAATCGAACAGTCCCGAGCAGGTCGTTGCCAACGGTTATTTCCGCGAATGCACCTTCATCGTTAAGCATCGCTATCGCGCTTCGGATTGAATTGACTGTCTCGCGTGCAACCAGGGCATTTTGCGGTCTTTCGAAGAGGTTGACGAACCGAACCATACGGCTAGGGCTTTCACCAGCACGTAATCTCCGCGCGATCACTATGACCTCGGCGAGGTTCGTGTCGGCCGAAAACGCTGAATCGCGGGCGGATCGTTGAGCAATACTGATGACGATGACGTCGTCGTACTCAAGCGCGATCATTCGCCGGAACTTCTGCCAGCTGGCACCCGACTGCGTATCGCTGCCGCCGAACATGCTGGACGCAGGCAGAACAAGGGCGATCCGCCCATCGGATTTCACCATATTGTTAGCGATCGCCGCAAACTGAGTCGCCAAACCCGCGTTGCCATCGCCAATCGTGTTTCTGCTAAGCCGCTTAACTTTGTCGGCCATCGCATTCTGTTCATCCTTGGAAGTGCCAAACGCGGCATACGCCGGGTTCCCAGGCTTGGCGTGGTCCCCCGCATGATTCGTCGGTGTCGTGAATGGCGGATTCATGATCACCAAGTCTTGGCTCAACGGTGGTGTGTCTATCTCGATCGGCGAGTTTTCACCTCTCGAACCTACTGCCATCTCCGCGCTCAAAGGGAACGCGGCTTGTTGCATAGTCGCGTTGACATCTAGCAGCTCCAGCGAACCGACGTGGATTTCGTCCATCTTGTACACAGGATCCCCGTTCGGATATTTCCGAGGACGCCTGCGCGTGTTCAACTCTGGTATACGTGCCCCGTTTCGTAGCGCAAAGGTTGCACCGTAGAGGTAGAGAATATTTCTGGTTCCGCGGTATTGAACGTTGGGAGCCACTGACGAAAGCAAGGAGGACGTGAGATGAACCGCGGCCGGCAGTATGTCGCACGCGGTCAACGAGTTTTCCATCATTCGTGAATGCAGGGCGTCGGGGTCACCGCCACATGCACGATGAAGTTCGCGGATGCGCTGGTATGCCGCCAGCATCAATCCTCCAGTACCGCAAGCATAGTCAGCAATGCAGTAGTTAGCAACTGTCTCTGGATTGCCCCAATCCAGATCGTCTGGAATCGCCAGATTAGCCGCGAGAATCGTGCTTTCGGGTCGTGTGTAGTAAGTTGCGAGAGTTTGTCTATCCGCGATCAGTTTCTGCAAAACCGTTCCCGCAACATCGTGTTGTCCGATCGTAGCCCGCATGTTGAAAGCGGTAGATACTGCCCTTTCCAACATACGATCTCCCGCTACTCTAGGCGGTATCTGCATCAGCACCTTGATTGCGATGTCGAAAATCGACCAGTAGTTGATGTTCAGGATGTTTTTCCATTCCCGAATGATTAGGCTGGGATGGTGCCTGGTCATACCACGTACCTCATCCAATCCCCGAATCATGAAGCGTTGCGTCTCCCCCTCGGTCCCTTGTGTTTCCACAGAATATCCCGAGAGATTGTCGTGGTACGCCAACGCGTTGATAAGTATCGCCGCGGCCATCTTCGCAGTCTGTTTGCGAGCCAGTTCATCAGCGGCTTCTTGCTGCGGGTCCAAATCGGCCGGGTCCATGTCGTGAGGATATGCCGGCCACGGTTGACGCAACACCGCCCCGATACGTTGCCCGAAATCAGTGCTCGGGTTCCTAGCAGCGTTGTAGAGGTAAGCGGCTACATCTTCAACGCCTTCTTCAAAACTTTGTGTCGCAGCTTCAATAGTTTCCTGCGGTTCGGTTGCCGGACGAATGAAGGTGAACAACTCGCACACTGATCCGATGATGAATCCAGATTTAGGAAATCGAGTGAACTCTTCATCCGAGCCGTGGTAAACGGCGTACCCGATCTCATGCCCGGATTCGAGCATCTGTTGGGCTTCGTCGCCAGTTTCACACTGATGCAACGCGTCGGTAGCGCGGATGGCGATCACCGAGGACACCGTGCCGCCGACGTTGGCGACATCCGGATTGAGCTCGCGCCCGATGCTTTTGAGGCAATCGTCGGCTAATGTATTCGCCGGGGGATATTCCGTTTCAAGAACTATAGGTGGGGAGCCATCGCGAGTTATCAGGATGTCCGGTTTAGTCTTGGGCCCGCGCAGGGCACCACGCAGCTCCTCTCGGACCTGCCATCCCAAGGTTCGTCCCAAACCACTGATGACGCTGGCGATTCGCCCGTTGAGTTGAGGTTCTTCTAGCATTCGTGAAACGTTTCGTTCCGATTACAGTAGTGTACCCCGCGAACTCAATCTCCCCGTACCGGAGTGTCACAACAAACCCTCGCCGATCCACCAACCCTGTCGCTCGGGGCGTCCTCTGCGAGGTACCCTCCGCCATCTACCGCGCAATAAATTGAGCGTTTATGAGTCCGAGGTCTTGCGCATCGAAGTCGACGTGCATATCCGCGATCAGTTCCATGCCTACCGTGGGGCTTTCTCCGACTTCGTGGACAACCACCGTGCGACGAACATCGCACCAGACGATGGTTGCTGAAAAGGTTTGAACAACCTGCTGAGTCGAATTGGCGAATTCCAGCACCACCTTGCGGAGCGGTGTCAGATTGAGCTTTTCAATTTCGTGACTCGGGAGGGCTACGTATTCAGTGAAACCAGTGTCTAGGAGTGCCTGAAAGACCTCTGAGGAACCGTCGGTTCCCTCGACGTATAAGGGCGTGATCGGGTAGAGTCTGCGAACGATCCCTACTTGCATGTAGGCAACTCGCGCGGCCCAGAACCCCAATATCCACTGGCGATAACAATGTGTCGCACCATCAACACGTCGGCATCCGGAACCCGGGACAGAAGTTTTTCTGCTGACTCGACAGTGTCGCCGATTTCCCATTCGCCACTGATGCAGTCGATAGCAACGTACCGACCCTTATCGGCATCCGTCAATCGATGCTTGATATCTTCGTGGTAAAACGCCAAACCCATCTCGCCGATTTCGCTAGTCTTCGCTTGAGTAAGGGTCATGTTCGAGTCCCTGCAGAGCAGAGGTGTGATAGCAACATCGTAGCATGATCGCGGACCCAGCACTACCGCGTTTCCCCCGCAACCGCTCACCCAAAATCCTGCCTATCCCTCAATCCCCGTAATCCGCGGTTCAGACAACTTTTTGAACTTGTTCAAAAACTTACATTGCCGCTAAATTGCCGCTCCCAGCGGCAAGAGCGGCAATCTAACGGCGATACAACGTCTCAAAAATACACCCACACCCGGCAATTTCGCAGCAACTTTCAGACCCTTCCGTCATCAAGATTCCGCGTCGCCCACCCCATCCCTCTCCCCCCACCAATACCGCAACCGCTCCCCGATCTGCCGCTCCGCACCCAAATCCCCGGGTTCATAAAACCGACTTCCCCTTACGTTTTCCGGCAGATTATCGCTCGGTTTGAAGTGACCCGGCTCATCATGCGGATACTCGTAACCCTTTCCGTAACCCATCCCTTTCATCAACCGCGTCGGCGCATTCCGAAGATGCATCGGCACCGGCTCATCCGGAGCCCCCCGAACCAACCCCAACGCCTTATCAATCGCCAAATAAGCCGAGTTCGACTTCGGCGCAGAAGCCAAGAAAATCGTCGCCTCCGCAAGCGGAATCCGACCCTCCGGCATCCCGACAAAATTGACCGCCTGTTGTGCAGCAACCGCAACCGCTAGACCGTTTGGGTTAGCTAATCCGACATCTTCAGCCGCCAAAATGACGAGTCTGCGCGCGATGAACATCGGGTCCTCACCAGCGTCAATCATCCTCGCCAAGTAGTAAATCGCAGCATCCGGATCCGAAGCCCGCACACTCTTGATGAAAGCCGAGATCGTGTCGTAGTGTGCATCCCCCAGACGGTCGTAACGTGCACGCTTCTCGATAGCCTGCTCAACCAACTCGACGGAAACCATCCGTTTACCGTCCTCTTCTGAAGCAGAATCGACGGCAATCTCCAACGCGTTAAGAGCTGATCTCGCATCCCCATTCGCCGCCCGTAACAGAAACGAACGCGCATCATCATCCAAAACGGGATTCACCGCCGCCAACCCACGTTCAAGATCATGCAACGCAGCATCGATAATCCGACTCATATCGTCATCGCCAAGCGGTTCAATCGTATAGACCCGAGTGCGCGAAAGCAGCGGCGCAATCACCTCAAACGACGGATTTTCTGTAGTTGCACCTATGAGAATGAACGTTCCCGCTTCAACATGCGGAAGCAACGCGTCCTGCTGAGATTTCGAAAAACGATGAATCTCGTCGATGAAAAGTATAGTCCGCGTCCCCGTCGCCCCGATGCGGTGTTGCGCATCCGCGGCTTCGCTACGAATATCACGCACGCCGGACGTAACTGCGGACAATTCCGCAAAATAACTCTTAGTAACTCCCGAAATCAGCTGCGCGAGCGTGGTTTTTCCACTACCCGGCGGCCCCCACAGAATCATCGAATGAAGCCGATCGCGCTCAATCATCCGACGCACAACACGCCCCGGCCCAACAAGCTTCTCCTGCCCCACAAACTCGTCGAGAGTCCTAGGCCTCATGCGCGTCGCCAAAGGCGCTTGACGATCCAAGATCGCCTTTCTTCGATCATCGAAGAGGGTCATAACCTGAACTTACCGGATGTCTGGTCATGACAACACCCGGATGTGGCAAGAGTAGTTCGTTTTTAGTTTGCCCGCGGTTTCCCTGATTTTGCCACGTTCGCCAAAGCTTGAGCGACAGTAGCACGTTCCTCCGGCAACACCGTGCGCGGATCCAAGAAGAAACGCTCATCCTCTATTCTGCCTACCACAGGCGTATCGTACCGACGCATTTTCTCGGCAACCGCTTCAGCCGATACCCGCGCTGTGATCATCAGACGCCTCGTCGCCAGAGTTTGCCCCGGCGCGCTGCCCCCACCGATCGCCGTTCGACCGTCGACCACTTCGGCTTCGATTTCTCGCGACCACTGCTCGGCAACATCATCCAACTCGTCAAGCGTCGCAGACATCATCCGCAGGATAGGCAATTCGTCTGTTGCGGCCCCCCGTACGTAGCTGCGAAGTGTCGCATTCAGCGCGGCTAGCGTCATCTTGTCGATGCGGACCGCCCGCGCCATCGGGTGTTGTGAAACGCGGCCAACCAACTCGGAATCTCCTACGATGATCCCAGCTTGCGGCCCTCCAAGCAGCTTGTCGC
>DAOUJE010000104.1:0-11915 GCA_034423055.1 Dehalococcoidia bacterium
CGTTGGGAATATTTGAGGTCGCAGGCGCGGGAGACGACGATCGGGTTGTTGGTGGACAACGCGATGAGGGAGATTGAAGGTGCCAACTCGTCGTTGAAGGATGTTTTGCCGAAGGATTATGGCCTGCCATCTTTGGATAAACGGTTGCTTGGGCAGTTGATCGACATGATTAGCGACATCGAGGTGGGAGATCGCGCATCACGTTCGAAGGACGTGCTCGGACGCGTGTATGAATATTTTCTGTCACGATTTGCCAATGCGGAAGGCAAGCGCGGCGGCGAGTTCTACACGCCTCGTTGCATCGTGAATCTGCTGGTGGAGATGCTGGAACCGTATCGAGGACGGGTTTACGATCCGTGTTGTGGTTCGGCCGGCATGTTTGTACAGTCGGTCAGATTCATCCAAGAGCATTCCACTGGCAACGGGAATGGCGGTGATGTAAGGGCTGATATCTCGATCTTTGGTCAGGAGTCGAACTACACGACTTGGCGGTTGGCAAAGATGAATCTGGCGATCAGGGGAATCGACGGCCAGATAGAGCAAGGCAACACGTTCCACGACGACCGACATCCCGATTTGCCAGCCGACTACATACTTGCCAACCCTCCGTTCAATGTTTCGGATTGGGGTGGCGAAATGCTGACTGATGATCAGCGTTGGAGGTATGGGACGCCGCCTCGGGGGAATGCGAACTTTGCTTGGGTGCAGCACATGGTTTATCACCTTTCGCCGCGGGGCGTTGCCGGGATTGTGCTGGCTAATGGGTCGATGTCTTCGAATCAGTCGAATGAGGGTGAGATTCGGAAGAACTTGATTGATGGTGATCTGGTCGATTGCATGATCGCGTTGCCGGGTCAACTTTTTTACTCGACGCAGATACCGGCTTGTCTTTGGTTCTTGGCGCGGGACCGTCGAGGTGGTGGCGGTTTGCGGGACCGTCGTGGGGAGATCCTGTTCATCGATGCTCGGAAGTTGGGGACGATGGTGGATCGGACGCATCGTGAGTTGGGTGGCGAGGATATCGCGCGGATTGCGGATACGTATCATGCTTGGCGGGGTGGTGGCGACGTTGCCCCTTCCTCCCCTGCCCCTCTGGATTCCGGCTTTCGCCGGAATGACGGTGGTTACGAGGATGTTGCAGGGTTCTGCAAGTCGGCTTCGCTTGATGAGGTGAAGAAGCATGGGCATGTGTTGACGCCGGGGCGATATGTGGGAGTTGAGGCGATGGAAGATGATGGGGAGCCGTTTGAGGAGAAGATGGCGCGGTTGACGTCGGTCTGGCGGCAGCAGTCGGAGGAAGCGCGTCGGTTGGATGATGAGATTGAGAAGAATCTGGCTGGATTGGGGTTTTGAACTAGGATGTGAAGGAGGGGGAAGGATGGAAAGGATGGGTGTTGGTTTTGGGCTGGCACCTCCCCGGGCATCCCCCGCGAATGTCGCTGCGCTCCATTCGCGCCCCCTTACGCTTCGCGAAGGGGGCGCGGTTTCCCCACGCGCCCCGCGCCACCCTTGGATTCCCGCCTTCGCGGGAATGACGGATGGTTGTACGGGTGGTGAGGCGTTTGATGTTGGGATAAAATCTAGACAGGTAGGCTAGACAGGATTATGGTGTTGCGATGACTGATTGGCAGTTGCAAGATGCGAAGAATCGATTCAGCGCGGTGGTAAATGCTGCGTTGGATGGCGAACCTCAGAGGGTGACCCGTCGGGGTAAGCCTGCGGTTGTGGTTTTGTCGGTGGAGGAGTATGAGCGGCTTTCTCAGTTTGAAAAGGCGAAGGCGCCGACTTTTGTCGAGTTGTTGTTGGCGATCCCGCAGGATGACGGCGAGTTCGAACGGCTGCCGCTAAAGACACGGGAGATCGAGTTCTGATGTTCTTGATCGACACCGATGTTTTGTCGGCCCTGCGGAGACGGGAACGCCACCCTGCGGCGGTGCGTTGGCTTGAAGCACAGCGGACAACGGACCTCTACCTGAGTGTCGTGACGATCGGAGAGGTGGAGCGTGGCATCGTTCGCCAGCAACGTCGCAATCCACCGTTTGCCAGTGATCTGTCGCTATGGCGCGACGCGGTGATCTCAATGTACGGTGATCGGATCTTAGGGGTCGATCTTAGGACTGCTCGTCGTTGGGGGCAGCTGTCCGGCGAGTTGGGACACAATAACGACGATTTGATCCTCGCAGCGACAGCGCTACAGCATGGCTTGACTGTGGTTACTCGCAATGTCAAACATTTTGAGCCGACGGGGGTTTCTGTGCACAATCCCTTCGACGAAAGAGGCTCCCATACGTAGAGGGGGATTACAGCCAAATGCCGTTGACTTATGACCATCTCCGCAATGCCATAGGGGCGTTGGACAATGCGATTGGGCTTGCGTACAGCGATGAATTCATGGGCGGGTTGGATGAGGTTGCGCAAGAGGTGTTCAGGGCGGGTTTGATTCAGAACTTCGAGATCACGTACGAGCTTTGTCGAAAGCTGATTGACCGTTGGTTGGGGACAAACGTGAATCCGGATTATTTGTCGGAGACAAGTCGGCGAAACCTTTATCGGATCGCGCATGAGTACGGGTTGATTCATGACGCCTCCGCGTGGTTTGCGCATCATCGAGCGCGGAACGACACGTCGCACATCTATGACGAGGAGATTGCGGCACGAGTGTTCGCAGATATCCCCGAATTTGCTCTGGATGCCAAGTCGTTGCTCAAAGTGTTGGAGTCGCAGAGTGATTGACGCGACTCCAGAAGAAATGGGGATAGTCGACGGGCTCTTGTCGGCCTATGTGCCGAGGTGCGAGGTTAGGGCATTCGGATCGCGCGCCAAATGGGAGGCGAAAGACCATTCCGACCTCGACCTTGTAGTCAAAGGTGAATCGGAGTTGGATCGGGGGATGATCGCGGATTTGAAGGATGCGTTCGCGGAATCGGATTTGCGCTTCCGAGTGGATGTCGTCGACTGGCACGCGGTGTCCGACACGTTTCGAGATGCGATTGAGGGCGAGAGTGTAACGATCAGGGAAGGTGAGAAAGACGCGTGGCGAGAGATGACGCTTGGTGAATGCGGGGTTGTTGTCAACAACACGGTATCCCCTACCGAATTGGGCGATACACCTTATATAGGGCTCGAGCACATCGGAGAAAATACGTTATCTTTGCTCGATTCTGGATCGGCAAGCGACGTAACCAGTGCCAAGTCACGTATCCGTCGCGGCGATATCCTATTCGGCAAACTCCGTCCATATTTTCGGAAGGTTGTTCGAGCACCATTCGACGGGATATGTTCAACGGATATCTGGGTAATTAATCCCAAAGAAGGTGTGGACGCTGGATATCTGTTCTATCTGATGGCCAGTCAAGAAGTGGTGGATTTCGCGACGCAAGGCTCGATCGGAACCAAAATGCCGCGAGCTAAGTGGGACCACGTAGGCCAGTATCCTGTCAAGCTCCCTCCCCTCCCCGAACAGCGGCGGATTGCGCAGGTTCTTGGGACGTTGGATGACAAGATCGAGTTGAACCGTCGGATGAATGAGACGTTGGAGGAGATGGCTCGGGCGGTGTTCAAGGACTGGTTCGTGGATTTCGGTCCGGTGCGGGCGAAGATGGAGGGTCGGGAAGCGTATCTGCCGGAGGAGGTTTGGGGGCTGTTTCCGGATCGGCTGGTGGATTCGGAACTGGGGTCGGTGCCGGAGGGGTGGGGGGTGAAGGCGCTCGACGAAATAGCGAACTATAGGAATGGGCTGGCGTTGCAAAAGTTCCGACCTGAACCAAACGAGGAACGACTACCCGTCGTGAAGATCGCTCAGTTGCGTAGTGGTGTGGCTAACAGTGGGGAATGGGCGAGTGCCAACATCACGCCGGAGTGTGTGATCGAGGATGGCGATGTTGTGTTTTCGTGGTCAGGCAGTTTGTTGGTCATAGTTTGGACTGGTGGCCGTGCAGCGTTGAATCAGCATCTATTCAAGGTGACGTCGAGAGATTACCCGAAGTGGTTTTACTTGCACTTCACGAAGCATCACCTTGCGGAGTTTCAGAGCATCGCCGCGGACAAGACTACGACTATGGGGCATATCAAGCGTCAGCATCTGAAGGAAGCGAAGTGTGCGGTACCTCCCCACGAGATTCTTGAGGCGGCTAGCGATAGGTTAGAATCGTTGTTGCAACAATCAATCTTGAATGATGTCGCTTCTCGGCGACTATCTGCTTTGCGAGATGGGTTGTTGCCAAGATTGGTAACGGGGGAGTTGCCTCTTGATTGACCGCCAAAGGTGAGCTTTTTTGCCATGTCGCCCACACCCACACCAACGCCTACACCAACACCCACACCTACACCAACGCCTCAACTAGAACCAGTAGATATTTTGGTTCAAAATACTCCGTTGGGGATTTTAGGTATGGCACTTGCAATAGCGATTTTTGTGATTACCAGCACCGTTGGGATCATGCTGATTTTAGTGTTGTCGAGTGCGATACGTGGTGGCGACGATGAATTACGGAAACAGACGTCTAATGCGATCAAGAAATCTGTAAAGATAGCTTGTTCGAAATTCAAACCGTTAAGACCAACAGCCATCGTATTTGGTGTGTTGCTAACGATCATCGCAGTGGTTATGCTCCAGATGGTTGACCAGATTAGTAAAGTTAGTGAGGCATTTTGGTTGGCGTTAGGAGTGATCTTGGGGGCCTTCGCTACAGCGATCACCAAACTGACCGAGGGTGATGACGACGACTAATGGCCGAAGAATCCAAGTTCGAGATGAAACCGTTTTCATGCTTGACGCGTGTGCGTCGTTTGCGAGTTATTTGTGGCGGAAGGGTTTGGGAACGTCGGGGAATGCATAGGAGCGTGTGGACGTCACACAAACGCGCTCGCAGGGGTTGAGTCGATATAGTGCGGTGTTGATAGACTTTCGCCATGTTTGATTTGTTGCTTGGAGAACACATCGGGAAAATACCAGTAGTAATGCGGGACCGATCCAGTAACAGTGACCTCACACAGCCTGAGGCGGATACGCTCATCGCCGCCGAGAAGCGGAAGGTGGATGACAACGAATGGGTTTACCCGGGATTGGGTGGTGGCATCACGGTCCCGCTGGTTTCTACTGACAAGCGCGAGAACTTTCTGCTTGATGTAAGTCGCAGCCGTATTGATCTGAAGAAAGGTTCGTATCAGAACCGGGCCCGGCGCGTGATAGTCCTCGTCAGACTGTGCTTCGGTGGTAGGCCGCACACCAACCCTGACGGTGCGGTTATCGAATCAAACCATCTGCACATCTACAAGGCAGGGCACGGGGACAAGTGGGCTCGTCCCGTTGATCCATCCGACTTTGGCGATTTGCGCGACCTTTGGCAGACCTTGATGGACTTTTGCGGTTACTGCAACGTAGTGGAACCACCCAACTTCAAAAGGGATCTGTTCTCATGATCCGCGACATACAGAGACTTTTGGATCGTTACACTGAGTGGCTGCGTGATAATACGACGTTGCGACAGGTTAACGGCTGGGTCGAGATCACCACACCGTTCTTGGATCGTCACAACGATCATCTCCAGATATATGCGAGACGCGAGGGTGAGGGCTGGACACTCACGGACGACGGTTACATCATTGAGGATCTGAGACAGTCCGGCTGTGAAATCGAATCCGGTAGTAGGCGTCACGCGCTGTTGAACACGACGCTCAACGGTTTCGGCGTAAAGAAGCAAGAGGATCAGTTGTTGGTTCATGCCGATGACGATCAGTTTTCCCGTCGCAAGCACAACCTCGTGCAGGCGATGATCGCGGTAAATGACTTGTTCTATTTGGCGCAACCTATGGTTGCGAGTTTGTTTCTCGAAGATGTTGAAAGCTGGCTTCGTATTTCACAGATACGTTTTACGCCCAACGTGAAATTCACGGGGGCGAGTGGGTATGATCATCAGTTCCACTTTGTGATTCCAGAATCGAACGCACAGCCCGAGCGCGTTCTGCAACCCGTCAACCGTCCCAGCCGAGAAAGGGCCCAAGCAATCGCGTTTGCTTGGATCGATACGAAAAGCGTTCGGCCTGACGGCTCGCGGGCGTATGCACTACTCAACGACGACGAGGGCAGCGTTAATCCGAACATCGTCGGAGCGCTTAGGAATTACGACATTCGCCCCGTTCAATGGTCTGATCGCGAAACTGTTGTTGAAGAACTGGCGGCGTGACAGCTCTTAACGAAGACGATGTTGAACAGCTAGCCACCAATTGGTTGCTGGATGTCGGTTTGCACACAGTCCGAGTACCCGACATCGCGCTCGAATTTGCGGGTGCCGAGAGTGACGATTTCGCAGTTTGGGGCGAATTCGACACCTTCCGGTCCGGAACTACGCACTACTACTAGGGGCTCCGCAAAAATGACCTCCCCGACTACTCTGTTTTCGGAGAGAGCCCCTTGGGCTCTTGTCATCGGGGAGGTACCTTTGGTTGAATTGTAGCACATTGTTCTAATTATGGAACTGAAAAGAGAGGTTTTTCTAACGCTTTTGGTTGTATCGGGTTCATTTTCTACGATGATGTGGAAGCCGAAAATTAGGATGGAGCGGATAAAAGCATCTGCACACGGGTGAATAATCTTGAATTGGCACGAGCATATATCCGTCGATCCGAACGTCTGTCACGGTCAGGCCTGTATCGCTGGCACTCGTGTGATGGTATCTGTGATCCTCGACAACCTCGCGGACGGATTAACCGTTGAGGAAATTGTAGAGAGCTATCCGTCGGTTTCTACTGATGCAATCGAGGCCGCGGTGCGCTACGGTGCTGAGCTTGCCAAGTAGGGACAGTTCGCGAAGCGCCCATACAATTGGCACGTGATGACCACCATCACTGAAGATGATGTCGAGCAACTGGCTCTTGGCTGGCTGTCGGATGTTGGTTGGGAATCTGTCAATGGCGCAGATATCGCGCCGGATATGGCTGGTGCGGAGCGGGACGACTATGGTGTCGTGATCCTTGAGCGTCGGTTGCGTGATGCCATTGATCGGCTTAATCCGGAGATTCGGTTCGACGCGCATGAGGATGCGTTTCGCAAGCTGACTAATCCGCAGGGGACCTCTTTGGAGGTGAAGAACGAGTCGTTTCATCGGATGTTGGTTGAGGGTGTGAATGTCGAGTATCGGGACATTGATGGGCGTATTCGGGGTGCTCAAGTTCGAGTGATCGATTTTGATGATGTCGGGGCTAACGATTTTTTGGCGGTGAATCAGTTCGCGGTTGTTGAGAACAAGAACAGTAGGCGCCCGGATGTGGTGCTGTTTGTCAATGGGTTGCCGTTGGGGATCGTCGAATTGAAGAATCCGACGGATGAGGATGCGACGATTTGGTCGGCGTGGCAGCAGTTGCAGACGTATAGGTCGGAGCTGCCGACGCTGTTTTCGATGAACGAGTTGCTGGTGGTTTCGGACGGGTTAGAGGCGAGGGTTGGGACGTTGACGGCGGGGAGGGAGTGGTTCAAGCCTTGGCGAACGATTTCTGGCGAGGGGCTGGCAGATGAAGGGGTTCCTCAGCTTGAGGTAACGATTAAGGGTTTGTGTACGCCGGATCGATTATTGACGATGTTGCGCGACTTCATAGTGTTTGAGAGTGATGGCGGCGGAGTGCCGGTGAAGAAAATGGCGGGTTATCACCAGTTCCACGCGGTGCTGGTGGCGGTTGAGGAGACGGTCAGGGCGACGGAATCGAGTAGTGACCCCTTAATCGCGGACGATCCAGACGGTGGTTACGAGTCGGGGCGTAGATCTGGCGGCGATCCGGGTGACAAACGGATCGGCGTGGTCTGGCATACGCAAGGCGCGGGCAAGAGTTTGACGATGGCGTTCTATGCCGGGCGGATCGTGCGGGAACGGGCGATGAGTAATCCGACGATTGTCGTTTTGACGGACCGGAACGATTTGGACAATCAGTTGTTCGGGACGTTTTCGAGGTGCAGCGATTTGTTGCGTCAGACTCCGACTCAGGCGGAGAGTCGGGCGGATTTGAGGCGGAAGCTGTCGGTGGTGTCAGGCGGTGTGGTGTTTACGACTATTCAGAAGTTCTTCCCTGACGAAAAGGGAGATCGGCATCCGATGCTGTCGGACCGTCGGAACATCGTAGTTATTGCGGATGAGGCGCATCGGAGCCAGTACGACTTTGTGGATGGATTTGCCGCGCACATGCGGGATGCGTTGCCGAACGCGTCGTTTATCGGTTTTACGGGAACGCCGATCGAGGCTGAGGACAGGAATACCAAACAGGTCTTCGGCGATTACATCAGTGTCTACGATATTCGTCGGTCGGTGGAAGACAAAGCAACGGTGCCGATTCATTACGAAAGTCGCTTGGCGAAGCTGGAGTTGAACGAGGATGAGCGTCCGCAGATCGATGTTGAATTCGAGGAGGCGACCGAAGGTGAAGAGGTTGAGCGTAGAGAGCGGCTGAAGACGAAATGGGCACAGTTGGAAGCCGTTGTCGGTACGGAGAAACGGTTGAATCTGATCGCCAAAGACATCGTTGATCATTTCGAGGCCCGATTGGACGCGATGGAAGGTAAGGCGATGGTCGTTTGCATGAGCCGTCGGATATGCGTCGATCTCTATAAACAATTGGTTGCGTTGAGGCCGGATTGGCATAATGAGGACGACGACAAGGGTCAGATCAAGGTCGTGATGACTGGCTCGGCGGAGGATGGTCCGGCATGGCAGCAGCATATTCGGAACAAGACTCGGCGCGAAGGATTGGCGAAGCGGTTCAGGGACAGTGCTGACGAGTTGAAGATGGTGTTGGTGCGGGATATGTGGCTGACGGGCTTCGATGCGCCGAGTTTGCACACGATGTATGCGGATAAGCCGATGCGGGGTCACAACCTGATGCAGGCGATAGCGCGAGTAAACCGGGTGTTCAAGGACAAGCCGGGTGGGTTGATCGTGGACTATCTCGGCTTGGCTCCGGCGCTACAGGTGGCGGTTCAGACCTATACGGACAGTGGAGGAACGGGCAAGGCGGTCGAAGATCTGGACCAAGACACGGCGGTCGCTGTACTTCAAGAGCGGTACGAGATATGCAAGGCATTGTTTCACGGATTCGACTGGTCGACTTGGTCGACTGGCGCGACTGCGCAAATGAGGCTTATTCCTGAGGCTCAAGAGCATGTGTTGGCTCTGAAAGATGGGCGGGAACGGTGTCTTGACGAGGTGAGGAAGTTGTCGCAGGCATTCGCGTTGGCGACGCCGCGTGACGAGGCGATGGCGATAAGGAACGACGTTGCGTTTTTCCAAGCTGTGCGAGTGGCGTTGTTGAAACGCGCCGCGAGCGAAGGTACACCGAGTGAGGATTTGGATCAAGCGGTGAGGCAGATCGTTGCGAATGCGGTTTCGCCGGACGGGGTCATCGACATATTCGAGGCGGCGGGATTGAAGAAGCCGGATATATCGATTTTGTCTGAGGAGTTCTTGGCCGAGGTGAAGACGATGGAGCGCAAGAACTTGGCGGTCGAGTTGCTGCGAAAGTTGTTGCAGGGTGAGATAACGAAACGTCGGAAGCAGAACGTCGTTCAGGCTCGGTCGTTTGCAGAGATGTTGGAAGAGGCGTTGAGGAAGTATCGAAGTCGGGCAATCGAGGCGGCGCAGGTGATCGAGGAGTTGATCGAGTTGGCGCGGGAGATGCGTGAGGCGAACGCTCGGGGTGAGAAGTTGGGATTGACGGATGATGAATTGGCATTCTACGACGCGCTCAGCGACAACGAGAGCGCGGTGGAGGTTATGGGTGACGAGTTGCTAGGCGAGATTGCGCGAGAGTTAGTGAAGACCGTGCGGAGCAACGTGACGATTGATTGGACGATCCGGGAGACTACGCGGGCTCGGTTGAGGGTGTTGGTTAGGCGGACGTTGCGGAGATATGGGTATCCGCCGGACAAGCGGGAGCAGGCTACCGATACGGTTTTGGAGCAGGCGGAGGTATTGTCGGCGGATTGGGCGTTGGCGGGGTAGGTCCACCCTGCCCCGCCGGGCATACCCGCGAGCGGGCGGGTTCCGCCTGCGGCGGTCCTCCCCCTAGCCCCCTCCTGAAGGAGGGGGAATGTTGGGCGCGCGATGATACGGATTTGGGGTGAGGGGAGAGTGGCGACCCCGAGCAGATTTGAACTGCCGATCTCCTCCTTGACAGGGAGGCGTGTTAGGCCACTACACCACGGGGCCGCATAAGACGGTGGGCGATTCAGCCGTGAATGGCTTTAGCGCCAGTCCTTTTAGGTTAATTCATGCCGACGCTTTGCGTCAATGTAGGGGATTTTGCGGGACATCCAAAAACCGATGTTCCACCAAGGATTTGGAACAGCATATTGAGACAGATAGGGTTACGATGACAGGAGGATCGAGAATGCGCCGCACGTACACAGTGTTAATTGAGAATGGGCCGACGAGTTACGGGGCCTACATCCCGGACATTCCGGGGTGTTTCGCTGCGGCCGACACGGAAGAGGAAGTCAAGGAACTAATCGTTGAAGCGGGGATGACGCACTTGCAGATGTTGATGGAGGCTGGGGAGCCTATTCCCGGACCTCTGGTGGCGTCTCGCGAAGAGTTTCAGGTTGCGTGAGAAGCGCGATACGCTCAATATTTCTTGAACAACTCTCCCCAGGGGGTTTTTAGGGCTTCGTGGACGCGTTTTTTGCCTATGAAGCGGAGCCAGAATTCGTTGTGGTAGAGGTTGGAGGCTACGAAGGCCCAGGGGGTGATGGGGGATCTCAACAACATGCCTTCTAGGGGTTTTAGGGGCCCCCAGTAGATTAGTTTCTGGCCGCGGGAGGCTAGGGTGTTTTCGTTGGGGGAGAAGTCCCATCTGACGTTTGCGATGTCGTCGCCTTTGAGGTCGATCTGGCTGGGATTGCCGATGCCTAGTCCCATTTCGTGGGCGATGCGGATTTTGGGTATGGTCATGGGGTCGAAGCCCATGAGTCTGGCGGCTACGGCGTCGATGGCTACTTGGTCGGCGGATGCGAGGATGATGTTTTTGGTGTGGATGCGCATGGCGCGGGGGCCGGGTCCGTCGCCGGCGAAGGTGCCGTCCATGACGGCGAAGAGTCCGCTGTGGATTTCACGCTGGATCTGGAGGAGGTCGACGAGGGTTTCGTGGATCTGGGCGTGGGTCCAGTGGCGATAGCGGTGGAGGAGTCCGCCGAAGGCGTTCTTCATGGCGCCGGTCATCTGGGTGAAGACGTGGGTCTTGACGGTTGGGAGTTGGATGATGTTGGTGCCGAGGAGCAGTTCGGGGATGTAGATGCCGTCTTTGTAGATGTCGTTAAGGACTAACATCTCGGCTTGGGGTCTGTAGCGCACCCACTCCATTTCGGGTGTGTCGAGAATGACGTGCGGGATGTTCAGGCGGTCTTCGACGGCGGCGTGCTTGTTCTTGATGCGGCCTTCGATGGGGTCGACTACTACGGTGCCGTTGTGTGCGGCGGTTAGGTCGTTGAATCCGTCGGCACGGAGTTTGTTGGCTACGCCTTCGATCTGCCACGGGGCAGTTGAGCAGGCGGGGTAGTAGTGCTGCCAGGAGATGTTGACCTTTAACAGCGTCTCGATGTCGGGTGTTAGGGAGTCCTGGTATCCGGCCAGGTCCATGAGGTCGGCGTAGTCGGAGAGGACGGTATCGGGTTCGGTGTAGAGGACGGCGACGGTGCCGAGTTTGGGTTCGGCGTGTGGGATGTCAGGCGCGGTTACCAGACGCTCCTGGGATGTGGTGCTGATGGGGGCTCTCATGGTTTTTGAACTAGGATGCTAAGGATGGGGAAGGATTTTAAGGATGGTTGTTTGCGGGTATCCCCTGCGAACTTCGCTTCGCGGGCGTGCTTCCCACTCCCTTCCCCTTTGGATTCCGGCTTCCGCCGGAATGACGGCGGTTGTATGAACCCCCTGCGTCTC